>NZ_JBYLHW010000078.1:0-11135 GCF_057747715.1 Bacillus sp. JST-5
CTTCCGTGGTCTTCGCCCAATCTAACCAGGCTCGACTTCCCTTTGTCCTCCATAGGAGGTCTCTTTTGACGAGGCGGCAGGATTCACTTTATGTTACGGTCTGTTGATTTGCTCGCACTCTCCAAGAGAGTTACTTTGTCACAGGGCTTCAACCTTAGGATTTCTCCACCAGTTGCCTGTCAGCTACCGAGCGTCTTGGCACTTACTCGGGTTGGACTTGCACCAACTAGCAGATAACAGCTTAGCTGGGCACGCTCAAATAAAAAAATTGTCACTCATGTTTATGATCATGAGTGACAATTTTGTTCCCCTTGTTCGTATGAATCTAATAATTCATCAATATCTACAAATTCGATTTTTGCATTATCAACATCCGAATCTTCCATATCAAACCATTCCAAAACCTGATCAATATCATAATTTTTCATAAACGGACACTCCTTCCAATTTTGTTGGAATCCACTGTCAAACGTTATGAAATTTTCATTATTCATCTAAAATATACGTTTGCATCCATAGAATTTTGTCCGTTTCATGTAAATTTCCTGTATTGTTTATCAAAATGAAGATCAAACGTCTATAATATTTAAAAAATGTCTTAATATATTTGCTGTCAATCCCCAAATACAATAATCTTTATAAAAATAAAAATATTCATGGATTGTTTGGGTGTGCCATTTATAATTTCTCCCACCATTTATTAAGTGAAAAGGAAAATTTTCTTCAGGTACAATTTGAGATTGGACGTTATAACAAAGAGGTTCCATTCGTTTTAATTCGTTGATTGGTGCAGTAAAAACATGATCAACTTCATCAGGATTCGGATGGAATTTAATGTTATCTTTTAAAAATCCTACAAATGGATAAATAATGCGATTTCCAAATGAAGAGACAATTACATCTAAAGGGTAAACGTGATCAATTTGGGATACAGAAATTCCTAATTCTTCTGAAGTTTCACGAATAGCAGAGTATTGAGGATTGGGATCAGTTTTATCAACGGCTCCTCCTGGAAAACAAATTTCTCCTGGTTGTTTTTTTAATTTTTTTGATCTGACCTCAAATAATATATGATAATCTTCATCTTTTTTTACGATTGGTAGTAATATTCCATATTTTCTTAATTGCTCTTCTCCAAAAATGGAAGGAGTCCGATTGGATAACTTTTTTACCATTTCTTCTTTCGTCATGTTCATTACCTCTTTATTTAATGGTTACTTTTATTGTATCAAAAGAATTTAACAATTGTGTAAAAATAGTTTTCAATTAAAAAACGTCTGCAATTATGCAGACGATATCATTAAATGTTCATTCCATAAAATATTTCGTTCATTTCTGTTAAAAGTTTTTCTTCGATTTCTCTTTGTTCCTCTTTTGACAGTTTATCTTTTGTATAGCCGAATAAATAATTATTTAAATCAAAGTCTTTAATTTTACACTTTGTATGAAAAATATTCGATTGGTATACGTTCACGTCAATCATGTCGTATTGTTCTTTTATTGTCGCCGGTATATAGTTTTGAATGGAGTTTATTTCATGGTCTATAAACAGTTTATAGCCTTCAATGTCTCTTGTAAAACCCCTTACACGGTAATCAATCGTCATAATATCAGTATCAAAGGAATGGATTAAGTAATGTAATGCTTTCAATGGTGAAATTTCTCCACACGTTGATACATCTATATCTGCCCGGAAAGTACTAATTCCTTCATACGGATGATATTCTGGATATGTATGAACGGTTATATGACTTTTATCAAGCTGCATGACAACGGATTCTGGAAGAGGTCCTGGTGATTCCTCATATGTACTTTCTGGAACTTCAACTATTGGTCCTTCCGATACAAGCAATGTTACACTTGCTCCTTGAGGGACATAATCTTGTTTGGCGATATTCAGAACGTGTGCCCCAATAATGTCGGATACATTTTTTAATATGTTGGTTAGACGATTTGCATTATATTGTTCGTCAATATATTGGATGTAGGCTTCTCTTTCTTCCTTTGTTTTAGTGTAACAAATATCGTACATGTTAAAACTTAAAGTTTTTGTTAAATTATTAAATCCGTGTAATTCAATTCTCTTTTCAGGGTTCATCATATTGGCCCCCAAATATAATAGTTACTATTTTATAGAATTGGTTAACAATAATGGATTTATTCGATCTCAGTCATTCATTTTTCTTTTCGTCCTTTATGTAACGTAAATATCCCATAGCTGCAGCAAATGTTGATGCTCTTAATGGAATTCCTTTATTCATCAATTCCTTTGCCACTTTTTCAATCTTCTCATGATCCAATCTTTCTCGATTCATTGTACCACCTCCATTCATTATTTTTTCCAATAAAGCAAATTTTCATCATTGTCAAATTCCATGTATTTGAAAGATCAAATCGAACAATACCATATAAAAAAAATTCTTAAATAAGAATAGGCACCCGTGAATAACGAGTGCCTTATTTTAAGTGAACTTTCTTTTAATAGAAGGTAAGTACCTTTTATTTTGTTCATCATTAAAACTCATCTGGATCCGGACCAACGCGTTTATTTTCATTTAAAGAACGTATGGCATCCATTTCTTCTTTTGTTAATTCAAAATCAAATACATCTGCATTTTCTTTTATTCTATGTGGTGTAATTGATTTTGGAATTGTTACAACTTCATTTTGTAAATCCCAACGTATAATCACTTGTGCAGTAGATTTACCATACTTTTGTGCAATTTCTACTAAAGTTGGTTCGTTTAGTATTTGACCTTGCATTAATGGAGACCATGCTTCTAATTGAATGTTATGTTTTTTACAATATTCATGTAATGATTCCTGAGTTAATTTTGGATGAAATTCGACTTGGTTAACCATCGGAATAATTTCACAATCTGAAATTAATTGTTCTAAATGTGTTTCTTTAAAGTTACTTACTCCAATAGCACGTACACGTCCATCTTTGTAAAGTTTTTCTAATGCTTTCCATGTTTCTTTGAACAAGCCTTTGGATGGTTGTGGCCAATGAATTAAATATAAATCTAAATAATCAAGTCCTAATTTTTTCAGACTTTCATCAAAAGCTTTTAATGTTGAATCGTATCCTTGGTCTTTATTCCAAACTTTTGAAGTGATAAATAATTCTTCTCGTGGAACGTTACACTCTGCAATAGCTTTTCCTACGCCTTCTTCATTTTTATAAATAGCGGCTGTATCAATGCTTCGATAACCAACTTCAATCGCAGTTTTTACGGCATTGATTACTTCTTCACCTTCTTGAACTTTAAAGACGCCAAGTCCGAGCCAAGGCATTTTTACGCCGTTATGTAATGTTGTGCAGCTTGTTAACCCGTTCATGTTTTCACTCCTTATCTATTTAACGATAATAATCTACAACGTAATTTTCGCATAACATTCATACACTTGGCAAATAATTGAATTTAATTTTTAAACAAATGTTTAATTATTAGAAGATTCATAGAGTTCAAGAACAATAGGACAGTGATCGCTGCCTAAAATGTTAGCATGAATTTCGCTATTGATTAACTGTTCTTTTAAACGTTTAGACGTAATAAAGTAATCAATGCGCCATCCGATATTCCGTTCCCTTACATTTTTCATATAACTCCACCATGTATAGGCCCCTTCTATATTGGGATAGAAATAGCGGAACGTATCGATAAAACCACTGTTAAGAAGTTTCGTCATTTTCTCACGTTCTTCATTGGTAAATCCAGAGTTCCCTCGATTCGTTTTAGCATTTTTTAAATCCAAATCTTGGTGTGCGACGTTTAAATCGCCACAATAGATGACAGGTTTTATATTATCAAGAGATATTAAATATTCCCGAATTCGATCTTCCCATTCAAGACGATATGTTAATCTAGCTAAATCTCTCTGTGAATTTGGTGTATATACATTCACTAAGTAAAAGTTATCAAATTCTAACGTTATGATTCTTCCTTCCGGTTCGATTTCATCTTTGTTAAACCCATATGAAACTGAAAGTGGTTTTCGTTTTGTAAAAACAGCAGTACCAGAATATCCCTTTTTTTCAGCATAGTTCCAATATTGTTCATATCCATTCAAATTTAATTCTAATTGTCCTTCTTGCATCTTTGTTTCTTGGATACAAAAAATATCTGCATTCACTTCCTGGAAGTATTCAAGAAAACCTTTTTTCACACATGCTCGTATTCCATTCACATTCCATGATACTAATTTCATTGTCGTTCCCCTAACTTTTTAACTAATCTATGTAAATCTTTATAAATAGAAACAATTTCATCCATTTTCATACGTACTAGTCCGCTTGATGAAGGAGCAACAAAATCAATCATATTGGGTAACACTGACTTTTTCTGTTTCCCCCAAGGAATATCAACTATTTGGGAGTATTCTTTATAAACTCCTTTTCCAACAAAACAAACAATTTTTGGTTGGTAGTAGACTAACTTTTCTTTTAACCGTATCCTACCTTCCTCATATTCATGTTTTGTAATTTCAGCAGCAGATTTGGTCGGACGTTCCACAATATTCGTTAATCCGTAACCTAAATGAAGCAATAAATGATCTTCTTCTGCACGATATAGGCGATCCGTAAGGCCTGATGCATATAGTATTTTCCAAAAACGATTATTTTTATTTGCATAATGATGGCCAGTTTCACCTGAAACGATACTTGGGTTAAAACCAACAAAAATGAGACTTAAATCTTTTCTTAAATGATCAGGAATCACTTTTTTACACCTACTCTATATCGTCATATTTTGTATTGTAAACGAAAGGTGTGCTGTGATAAAAGAAATATGACTTGGATCTTTTTCATTTGATTGAAATGATAAAAAGCTCAACCATATCAACCGGCTGAGCTAACGATTTTATCGACCAATAAACATTTGAGTCCAATAGTTACCATTAGAAGTATGCCCTACTCCAATATGCGTAAAATTAGGATTTAAAATATTTCTTCGATGCCCTTCACTATTCATCCAACTATTTACTACTTGTTCTGCTGTTGTTTGACCTCTGGCGATATTTTCACCGGCAGTATTATATTGAATTCCGAAGTCTCTCATCATATCAAAAGGGCTACCATATGTCGGACTATTATGTGAAAAATAATTGTTCGATGCCATATCGACAGATTTTTTTCGAGCAACACTAGATAAATGTGGATCCATTGTTAATGGTTTTAAGCCGTTTTTTTGTCTTTGTGCATTTGTCAAATCAACAACAGCTCTTTCCAATTGTGTAATGGATGTATCTGATACTAGTGGTTGTTTTGCTTCCCCCTGTTCTGGAGTTGTAGGTGCTTGTTGGGCAGGCTGTTGTTGTTTCGGTTGAACTGGTGGTTGTTGATTTGGCTGGGTTTGTTGTTCTTCCTGTTCTATTATTATGCCGTTTGGCTGTTTTGGTAACGTGCTGAATCCAAACTTATGCAATGTAATTTGCCATTGATAATTCTTTTTATTGTGAGGAACGTTTTCACTGGATTCATTGATACTTGTGGCTAACATATTGACATTTCTTGAGTCATTTCTTGTTTGTTCGGTTTCAAATGGATCGTTATCATATCGATCTCTTTTTGTTTCATTGTTGTTCATATTACATGCACTTAAAACAACTGTTAATATCAATATGATGGACAAAGATTTTATCCGTTTCATATTTGACCCCCTTAACTTGATTGATATCATTTATAGGGTGTCAATGTATAAACAAAACTATAGATGGAAAAAAAAGAAAAATTTATTAAATCAACCGTTGTTTCTGTTAGGTAAATACATCAATTATATTTAGCTAACCATTTGTTCTACGATAAAATTAATAAACAACATAGTACACTTAGAATAAAAAAAGCTTCCATAATGGAAGCCTTTTTATTAGTTAGCTACTAATGATTCACCAATTTTTGCTAAGCGTTCTTCTACTTCTTCTTTAGATAAGTTATGTTCTTTTACATATAAGTTTCTAGGGTGTACTCGACATTCATGAGAGCAACCGCGTAAATATTTATGCTCATTTTCTTCGGAACAAAGAATCTGTTTATTACATTCTGGATTTGCGCAGTTCACATAACGTTCGCATGGTTCGCCATCAAAATAATCTCTACCAACAATCACATGTTCTTTGCGGTTAATCGGTACAGAAATTCTTTCGTCAAAAACATAACATTTACCATCCCATAAAGCTCCTTGAACTTCTGGGTCTTTTCCATAAGTGACGATACCGCCATGAAGTTGGCTAACATCTTCAAAACCTTCTTTAATTAACCAGCCAGAGAATTTTTCACAGCGAATTCCGCCTGTACAGTAGGTTAAAATGCGTTTACCTTCTAGAAGATGGCGATTTTCACGGATCCATTGAGGTAATTCTCTGAACGCTTTTATGTCTGGGCGAATAGCGCCACGGAAATGTCCTAAATCGTATTCGTAGTCGTTTCTTGCATCAATGACAATTGTGTCAGGTTTTTGCATTTCTTCATAAAATTCTTTTGGTGATAAATAACGACCAGTTAATTCATTTGGATTTACATCTTCTTCTAAACGTAAAGTTACTAGTTCTGGACGATGGCGAACGTGCATTTTTTTGAATGCATGTCCATCATGCTCGTCTATTTTAAAGACCATATCGCTAAAGCGTGGATCTTGTCTTAATGTATTCATGTAAATATCTGTTTGTTCAATTGTTCCTGAACAAGTACCATTAATTCCTTCTTCAGCAATAAGGATTCTTCCTTTTAATCCAAGTTCTTTACAAAATTTTAAATGTTGTTTTGTAAATTCTTCTGGATTTTCGATGTGTACATATTTGTAGAATAACAATACTCTGTAATTTTTTTCTGACATTTGATTACCACCTATCCTTTATATTTGCAAGATATAATGTAAGATGGCTATTATAAAATAGTCTTACATGTCCAAATGAAAATTATATCACAATTTTTATTTTTATCAATAGAATGTTACGAATAAAAAAGACGGAATAGATTAGGTCTATTCACGTCTTCATATTTATCATATTTGATTTTATAAAAACTGAATACTTAAGTATATGATGAAAGAAATGCCAACAGGACCAATGGTTAAAGCGAATCGCTTCCATCGCTTTTCAACAATCGTATTTTTGTACTCAGTCAATGATTTTGATTTTATGTTTTCCATCTTTTATCACCTCTAGCCAGTACCTTTCTTGCACCATTTAATATATCTTATGATATTAGTGTAAAAAAATGAATGATCACTTATTTTTCGCTAATACAATAATGGTTGCTATAATGCAAAAGGCACCTAACCATTCGAATAATCCAAAAGAAACTTGTAACCAAATCACCGCTAAAAGTGCAGCAGATAGTGGTTCTGCACATGCGAGCAAACTAGTTTCACTTGCTGATAAATATTTTAAGCTTTCTAAATAACAAAAAAATGGAATAATCGTACCAAAGATGATAACAAAAATAACGGCTATAATCGCTTGAGGTGAAAAATTTCCTTCAACATTCCAAGGTTGATGATAAAAACTCATACCGACTCCGCCAATAAGCATTCCCCATGCCATCACTAAAGATGAACGATATCGTTGAAGTAGTTTAATCGGATATAGCGTGTAAAATGCCAATGCTAATGCCGATGATAGACCCCATATAATTGCAGCTGAACTTATGGATAATTGGTTTAAATCTCCATTTGTCACTAATAAAAATGTTCCGATAAGTGCTAAAAAAATTCCTATGAACTCTACTCGTTTCGGCATATTTTTTGCTTTAACAGCTAAATAAATAACAATGAAAACGGGAGCTACATATTGCAATAATGTTGCGGTAGCAGCATTACTTGCTTCAATGGCAGCGAAATATGTATATTGAACGGCTAACATTCCTAAAATACCAAAAAGAACAATAGCTACAGCATCTTTCTTATTTGTCCAAATATCCAATATGGAAATTTTATTGATAGCTGAAATAACTAATAACAGAAATCCAGCTATTAACAGTCGTATCACAACTAACCATTCTGAAGAATATCCTTCATTATGAAACAAATATTGTGCTACTGTACCTGAAACACCCCAAAGAATGGCAGCTGTT
The DNA here is from genome assembly GCF_057747715.1 of Bacillus sp. JST-5. NCBI lineage: Bacteria > Bacillati > Bacillota > Bacilli > Caryophanales > Bacillaceae > Bacillus > Bacillus sp. JST-5. The sequence goes on from NZ_JBYLHW010000078.1 coordinate 8,075, forward strand.
AATACTAAAAGTATTCCTATCCCTTTTTGTTTTTGAACAGCTTTCGTTTGAACAATTTCCATCCCCGAATTCCCCTCTAACCTATTCCTATCACATATGAATTTCTAATCTCAACTATAACACTAATTTTAACTTAAATATAAATTTAATGACAAAAAGGAAGGACTTCAATCCTTCCCAAATTGTGTGATAACCTTAGATGCCTAATTTGAAGGAATTTCATCAAGATTACTTAGTGAATCCATATGGGAAGCAATTAATGCAATAATCGTGCTTGCTTCATCTTTACTAAAGATAAAATTGGATTCATCTTTAATTAATTCATCATTAGTTGTTAACACTTTATTTACTCTACGTAATACACCATCTCCGGTTTCACGAACAATTCCGAATTGATATAAAACTTCGACCTCATCTTCATGGGCATATGCTGTTATTTCCGGTGTTGTCCAATCGACATCGATTTCGTCAAGTACGTCCGTTTCGTGTAATTCCTCTTCTTCTTCATCATCATTTATATAATGGTGGAAACTTTTATGAACAGCATCTACAATTTCATCTATATCCGTTAGTATAACACGTGTTGTTTGTTCTAATTGAAGATCGAATTCTTCCATATAGAATTCTTCGTTAAATGGATCGTAAAATAATGTACAAAAATAATCTCGATTCCCATTATCATCTTCTACAAAAAATTCAATGATTGGATGTCTAGCAGCACGATCTATCGTCATATGTCCTACTTGATCAAATTCTTCACATATGGGAGTTAAATGATCTTGGAGATCCTCACTCACACGAATAAACCATTCGAAATTCATTAGGCATCCCTTCCTTTCATAGGTTATCATGATTAGTATGAACATGAAAATGAATACAACAACTATCCATTTTAAACCAATGAAAGAAGGATGCATTTCTATCCTTCATTATATAATAATTCGTTCATTTAAATATAAGCTTGATACGTATACAAAATAACGATGAAAATTTTTTATTTATTTAAAAAATATGTATTGATATTAAAAATTCCTTCTGATATGATGAAGGTGAAAAATGAATAACTATACGCAGTAACTGACGACAAATGTGGAATTAACCACGAGGGAGCTGCGTAAATATATATAATGTCGGGTCGTCTGGGCAGAGATAAGGAATTGTATAAATATCCTTATCTCTTTTTATGTTTTTAGGAGGAGATTCTATGGAAACATTAATTTTAGACGGTCTAGAAGTAGCGAAATCCATTCAAGAGAAACTAAGAAAAAAAGTGCAAGTTTTAAAAGAAAATGGCGTGACTCCATGCTTAGCAACGATCTTGGTTGGAAACGATCCATCATCCGTCACATATGTTCGTATGAAAGGAAATGCTTGTAAACGCATTGGGATGACTTCGAAAAAGATTCACCTCCCTGAAGAAACAGATACGGATACTTTAATTGCAACCATCGAACAATTAAATCAAGATCCAAACGTTCACGGGATTTTACTCCAACATCCAGTACCGAGCCATATTGATGAAAGAAAAGCTTTTGATGCGATTGCCGTTGAGAAAGATGTTGATGGTGTAACTAGCAAAGGATTTGGGGAGACAGCTTTTAGTATTGGTCATTACCCATCTTGTACTCCTGCTGCAATTATAGAAATCATGAATTATTATCGTATTCCAGTCGAAGGAAAATATGCGGTCGTTGTAGGGAGAAGTCCAATTTTAGGTAAACCTGTTTCTATGTTGCTTTTAAATAGAAATGCAACCGTTACGACATGCCATTCTAAAACAGTTAACCTTCCAGAAATTATCCGTCAAGCTGACATTGTTGTCGCAGCTGTTGGAAGACCAAAATTTATTAAAGGTGATTGGATTAAAGAAGGTGCAGTCATTTTAGACGCTGGATATAATCCGGGGAATATCGGTGATGTTGATTATGAAGCATGTGTGAAAAAAGCTTCTGCAATCACACCTGTTCCAGGAGGTGTGGGTCCAGTCACAATATCTATGTTGTTAAAACATACGGTAAAATCAGCTGAAAAACAACTACTCGCTAATTCGCCATTATTTCAATCTCCGCCTAAAAATGCGTAACAAACTTGGAAAAAATAATCCTTTATAATTGAAAAAGCCAGTGAAATCTTTATTTAACTTTTCACTGGCTTTACATGTTATTTGGTTTATAACGTTCTACTTGCAAATAGATTCAACCAATTTACAAATATCTCAAGCGACTTTCAAGTAAATGTCTGTGACTTATGTACCGTCAAGAATTTTGTGTAAAGTAAGATAGATAGGGTATCTCTGAAATAGATTTAGAATAGAGGGGAAGACTGGTTTCCTCTTTATTTGCCTGCGAACAAGAAGATGTCCAGCCTGATATTGTTTGCTTAGCCAAAGGCATCACAGGAGGCGGCAACATTGACAACAGAAGAAATTTATTCTGCATTTTTAGGAGATGTTCATGAAAATAAAACATTTTTCCATGGTCATACATATACGGGAAATCAATTATCTTGTTCTGTTGCGTTAAAAAATATTGAGTTGATCGAAAAGAGAAACTTAGTTTCGGATGTCCAACGAAAAGCCCATGCGTTGGCAGGTAAATTGCAAAAGCTTTATGAACTGCCGATCGTCGGTGATATTCGTCAAAAAGGACTCATGATTGGCATCGAAATCGTCAAGGATAAGAAAACAAAAGAAATATTCGAGCGCTCGGAGCAGATTGAGCATAAAATTATTTTAGAAGCTAGAAAGCGCGGGCTTATTATCCGACCATTAGGTCCTGTCATCACGTTTATCCCTGTTTTGGCGGTGACCGATGATGAGCTAAAGACCGCTGTAGATATTATTTTTGATTCGATTGCGGAAATGGTAAGCATCAAGCAGTTTTAAGATGAAGGTAATGTATCAATCGAGTAGGAGGGGGTGACTAACCCCCGACCTCTCACACCACCGTACGTACCGTTCGGTATACGGCGGTTCAATTAAGATCATTGACGCAAGTCTTTATAACTTCCGTGAATAGCTGTTCTCTTTATGCCAGTGGTCACTCCACCCTCCAAGAGGTCT
>NZ_JBYLHW010000079.1:0-11010 GCF_057747715.1 Bacillus sp. JST-5
ACAAACACCTCCACTAAAGTTGTCATTACAAAACGATTTATCGCTCCTAAAAACTATCAAAGTTATTTTCCATATGCAGGTGTTACTTATCCAATAGGGGAAATGAAGCCAAATTCGATTATTTATTTTACAGAACCACTAATAAAACGCGTCGTTCATGAGGGGTATAAGGACGACATGGAAAAAGCCTTTCAGATACTGATGAAAAAAGAGTTTATTGTTGAAAAAGGTATGAATTCTATCGAGTTTTCAGCGAGCGATATGCGAAAGTTGCAACATGAAATAAATGAACAAAAAGTAGGTGAACGGTAGTGGCTTTATATACGTATAGTTTTTGTCACGATTTATTGTATGGCGGGTGGGATTCAGGGATTATTAACAACTTAGAGGATGCACGTCATGAAATTATTCAAAATTTTAATGATATGGATTTAGAGAATGCTTCTGTTCAAAAGGAAATGGAAGAGATTGTAAACGATATGGTAGCTGAAATTGATCGATTAATTGACCGGATTCAATCCATTTCTTTTCGATAGATTGATACATTTGAAGGGAAGTGTCGCTGTTGTCAAAGCTTGATATTAAGATAGATCTTCATCAGTTTCAATCAACGTTAAACCTTTTAAAAAATAGTATTGAAGATTTTGAGGGGTATACGACAAGGTTCCGTAATAGCACGAGGGGAAAGTTAGATAGTTTCAACTCTGATTTTATTTCAAAAGTCGATAGTTTATTAGATAACATGAAAAACGATATGAGTAGCGAAATGTTAGATGAACTAAGATGGATTCATGCAGCAGCTGAAGGAATTTTAAAAAGGATGAAACATGCGGATGAAGAGCTTAGAATGTCGATCAGGGGGGCTTCATCCTCGTGAAACGGGATTTACAAATTAATTATGGTGTGCTGGATGATATTATTGCAGAGCTTCATACGTATAAACATGCGTTAGCGAATATGCGGGTAGCACTCAATCAAATTGCTGCATTTGTGAAAGAAAATCAGGCCGAAAGTATGGATGCATTAGAAGAAAAAATGAAAAATTCGAAAGACCATATTGCTGATTACGAGGCACAGATAAAGGACTTGCTGAAACTATTTGAGAACTATGTAGGTGATACGACGGCAATCATCTCTCCTATTGCTAGAAATGCAATGATGCGTGTCGATCGGAACGATATTTATTTTAATTTGAAGCAAATCGAAAGTGGAATTAATGGGAATGTCACGAAAGCGATAAACATTACGTATAAAAGTCCGTTTTCATGGGCGTTTTGGGATGAGCCAACGGATGAGGAAAAGGCAGCAAGTCGTTATAATAAAGGAAGAATGGACAGTATTCGGGAAGATATTCAACAAGTAAAAAAGCGATTAGACAGAAAAATCGACGAGCTATGGGGGCTGTATCATTCCAAAGTAAAAAAATTCGAAAACATGGATGATGAATACAAAAGCAAAGCAGCGACTCTTAAAAGCAAGTATACGAGTTTCCTAGAAGGATTATGGGATGTTGTATCCTCAGTTGGAGATGCCGCTTTTGATTTAGTTCGAGGGCTAGTTGTTGGACTTGTTGAAATTGGCGTGGGGGTTGTTACGTTAGCGGTTGATGTTGGAATTATGATCGTTTCTTGCATCATTCCTGATCCGATTGAGCCGGATATATTAAAACAATCTGCTAATGAAAAAATGGATGCATATACGGACATGCTTGTTCAAGTCATCAAAGATCCGATGGGTGTGCTTGAAAGCATTGGCCAATCGATTTCCGATACAGTGGAAGAAGAAGGAATCATGTACGTTACCGGCTATGGGGCCAGTGCCTTCGTACCGATTGTCGGCCAAGCAAGAGCCGCCAGTGTAGTAAGGGTCGGACGAAGTGCGTTAAATCAAAAAATGAGAGATATTGTTAGAAATCATAAAGCTTTTGAAGGATTCAAAACAAAACCTGTAGAATTTGTAAGAAATGCGATGAATGAGGTTGCAGGAGGAATAAGAGCACTGCAGCATCAACTAAATCACGGGCTAGTCCCAGCGATGAGTGGAGTCCCCAACACCCCTATTAACACTCTAAGCACACGGGCATTAATGAATACCGCGGATGAGACGTTGAGTAGGGTTGTGGGTAAGGGGACGGGTAAACCTTTACAAAAACATCATTATGCTACTAATAAAAGTAAAAAATATACTCCACAAATAGAGGCTATAACGAAAAAATATGGACTAGATTTGGATGACGTTTGGAATATAGAATTACTACCTCATCAGGGAAGACATCCAAATGCTTATCACGAGTATGTGTTAAGCAATATTAGAACTTTTGATAAAATAGCTAAGGGGGATAAAAGGAAATTTTTAAGATTATTCGAGCAATTAAAACAGGAAATTAGAAAGAACCCGGAGATGCTTTATAAAGATTATTGGAGGAAGAAATAATGAGATTTTATAAGTTGCTAATGGATGATAGTGATGATAGAGATGTAGTAGCATACTGTATAGATACAAAGGGATTTGAACAATATGAATTATCGGAAGGAAAGTATATTCATAATTGGAATAGCGAAATCACCTTTTACTTTGACCCTAAAGAAGGAGAAAGATTAACAGATTATTTAGCAAACAATTTAGGGTGGTTTATAGTTTCTGAAAGATTTAAAGCGATTTTAGAGGAAGTAGATAATGGTATACAATATCTGCCTATAAATGTAGTGAATAAAGGTGAAAACAAAATTTTAAAAGGTTTTTCGGTAGCTAACATTTTGAATGTTGTTGATGCATTAAACTTAGAAAATTCAGATTATAGTGTGTTTGAACTTGATGGTGAAAGTATATATAGTATAAAAAAATATGCTTTATGTAAGGAGGCGATACAATCAAAGCATATTATTAAACTCAAGGGTGATGAAATTCCAATATTCATATCAGAAGAACTTAGAGAATTAATAGAGAAAAATAATATAACAGGATGTGACTTTTTAGAAGTTAAAGTAATCTAAATATAGGTATTTTATACGGGAATAAGGCTCTGACTCATAAGGGTCTAACTCCCTCGAACGAACAAAAAATATAATATTAAGACATTTCACTTAGTTACGTATATATTTTATTATGAAGGGGGACTGACCTTTGTTTTGGGTCAGTCCCTTTTTTTATCTTACATAGACGGAGTGCCGAATAAACCGCAAGAGCAACAACCTATACGCATAACCCTTGAAACTCCTGTATGATAATTCTTAGGGTTAGATTGTACGCACAAAATCAGTTTGAAAAAGATGCTATATTTTATGATTTTCATCAACGATAAACTGTTTTTGACAACTAGAAAATGTATGAAATGGCAATTAAAAATGTATCCACTTGCCAAACTCTATTATTGATTGAGTGAGATTGAGTCTTTATAACGATGACTCTCCCCCTTGAAAATAATTAAATGAGAATGATGAATAAGTCGATCAATAACTGCTTCTGTTAAGATCGGATCACCAAAGACATTATTCCACTGGCTAAACTGTAAATTCGTCGTAACTATGATGCTTTTGGATTCATAACACATAGAAATTACCTGAAATAATAACTCTGCTCCTTGTTTATGCAATGGAATATAGCCTAATTTATCAAGAATCAAGAGATTAACCTTCTCTATTTGTTTCAGGAACTTACCGAGTGTCCCTTTTTCATTTGCTTCTAATAACGCATTTACAATGGCAGCTGAGGTAAAGAACTTCACTCTTTTACCTTGCTTTTTTATTGGTATGTCAACACTAAACTAGACAATTTTTTTAAGGTGTTCATTTTTATATTCAATAGGGCTTAAATACCCAAGTGTTCCGTGAATTCTGATATGATTAAACCAATGAACATAATCATCTAATTCTAATTTCAACCGTTCTAAATTTTCAAAATGTTTCCCTTTGACAAACTCTGTCTTAATAATTTTAAAGGTTGCTTCAGCTACCGCATTATCATACGGACAACCTTTCATACTCAATGAACGCTTTATTTTAAATGTTTCTAATGCTTCATCAATCATCCTGTTTTTAAACTCATTTCCTCGGTCCGTGTGAAACAATTGAATTTGCCGTAAATCAGCTTTTATAGTCGATAAGGCTTGATATACTAGGCCTGCGTTTTTATGAGGCCCAGCACTGTGACCAATAATTTCACGATTATAAAGATCAACAAATAAACATATGTAATGCCATCGATTTTCGACTCTTACGTATGTTAAATCACTCACTACCACAGATAATTCATTTTGTTGATTGAATTCCCTATTTAACTCGTTTTTAGCTTTTGATTCATTACATTTATCTACATGAGGCTTAAATTGAGCGACTGTATATTTAGATACTAGCCCATTCTTTTTCATAATTCTGCCAATACGTCGTCTGGATGCAACTATGCCAAGCTTTTTTAATTCATGTTTAATTTTGCGTGTGCCATAGTTTTGGCGACTTTTATTGAATATGTCAATTATGGCAAATGCGAGTTCATCTTCTGATTTTGATTGCTCTTTTGCTTCGTAATAATAGGTACTTCTTGGGAGTTGTAGGACGTCACACATTGCTGATATCGAGTATTTGTGTCGGTTATTTTTGATCACATTTACTTTCGTCCTAGTATCAGCGCAGCTTGCTTTAAAATATCATTTTCCATCAATAAACGTTGGTTTTCTTTACGAAGTTTGATCAACTCTGTTTGTTCTGGTGTCCTATTATCCTTCTCTTTAAACGAACCAGATGTTTTGCTTTGTTTAATCCATTTGTCCAATGCCGAAGGCGTTAAATCGTATTCACTAATGATATCTTTTCTGGGCTTTCCGCTTTCGTATAACTTGACCATTTGAGCTTTAAATTCGGAAGTAAATGTTCTTCTTTCTCTCATGTAAGTCTCTCCTTAACTAAATAGGGGTAACGTAGACTGCAACAACAGTGGAATAATGCCGAAACTTGACATGGAGCCTCTGCGGACATGCTTTCCCGACCAGGAAGCCAGCTGATTAGTACACCTGGCCCCGCCGACAAGGCTAGCATACCCGCTTCTCCACGTAAAGTTTCTAGAATGGATCTCTTATGACAGTAAGCAGTATGCCCAAATTTGGTGGTTAGTCTACTTGACCTTATTTTTATTGTCCAGTTAAGTGTAGCCGATTCACTTTCTCGGGCGAGAAAGTGGGGATAAACATTTAAACCGACTGTGACGATACTAAACGGACTTATTTTTATGTTGTACTTTCACTAAAGACGGTCGTATAATACTCGTCATTGTTAACAAGCGTTACATAAATTTTAATTTTCGTAACGGGAGGGTGAAAAGTTGAACGTTGTCGGATATATACAAGTTTCAACATAGGGGCAAGCGAAAGACGGATACAGCCTAAAATATCAAGAAGATGTAATTAAAGGATATTGTGAAGAGCATGGCTTGAACTTGATGCACATTTTTAGAGATGGAGAAAGTAATGGTGCCAAACTGAATGAAGAAGCATTTGAAATAGACAGGGTGGGCTTACAGGAAATGTTGGCTCACCTTTCGTCTGTCCAAGTTGATAATGTGGTGGTTCCTAACCATAAGTTGTTTATGGCCGTCAGATATTGTAAAGATGTTGATACGACGAGAGTTGAAAAATTACGGCTGTGACATAAAAAGCATTGAACAGCCATTTTACAGCATGGAAAGATTATAGGTAATTTCCGTAATCAATTAAACTCTAAAAACAAATTATCTTTATCTTAATTGGATTTTAATACTATAATAATAGTATAAAATATTCTTACTATTTAATAGAGGACATTGGTTATGAATAAATTCACGGCAAATTACTGTAAATCCAATTCAAATTTTATTATTACAAATCTACCAAGTGCACAAAAAATTACACCTTATACTAATATTGTTCGAATCGTTCAAAATTTGATTATGCGTGGTTCTCCAACAATTGCATCCAAGTTTATTAGAGATGAACTCTGCCTAAACAGGAATTATCTAGAAAAATTAAGTGAAGTGAAATTCATTTCGACAGAAAATTTAGACTGGTCTAGGACTATTAAAGGAGATATTAGTCGTAACGATTACCCAGCAGAACAACTTTACAATGATTTAGAAATAATATTTAACAGACTTAAATTTTTAAAGAATCTTACAATTGCTGAGTATCCCATAACAAACATTCTTAATGGTGTTCAGGTATTTAATAAGCAGAGCGTAGATTTTTACATACCACTACTCAAAACCGTAATTGAAGTTGATGGTGAAGGTCATAAAAGGCAATTAGTCCTTGACAGAAAAAGAGATTCTGCTTTTAAACGTAATGGAATAAATGTAGTTCGAATTAGTACTAAAGATATTAGGGCAAAAAATTATGAGAACTTAAAAAAGGAACTTAGAAATATTTACTATCAAAATAAAGAAAAAGTTGAAAAATATTGGAATTACTTAAGGGTGAATGTAGAAAATTATGATGTTCAAATAAAATTAACTGCCATAGTAAGATTACAAGTATTAATTCTAGAATTACTAGATCGTGGAGTAATAGCATTAGATGATAGTAATTGGAAATTTAATGTAACTGGGGTAGATATCAAGACACTTGAATTAGCATTAAAAGACTTAGAAAAATGGATTGGACATATCAGTGCTTTATTCAATACTACAATAAACCTTCCAAATATTAATATTATGGTTTACGACGAACAATCACAATTACCAACAAATAATAATGATATAAATATTAATATCAATATATTTAAGCGTTGGGATGATTCAGTAAATCAAAAAAATGTCTATTTTATAAGAACTGATTTCGACGATGAAGCAAATTATTTCTCTTTAAAAATAAATGAACCTGTTGTATATTCTTTATCATTAGAAAATCACAAAAAGAACCTTGAATTTTTACTTGAAAATTTATTTGGTCATAACAAATTTAATGATGGACAGCTTGAAATTATAATTAATTGTTTAAACGGTAAAGATACGATAGGATTATTACCTACAGGCGGAGGGAAATCCCTTACATACCAATTATGTGTTTTGTTACAACCAGCTATAAGCTTTGTAGTTGTTCCAATTAAAGCTTTAATGATTGACCAAATAAATAACATGAAAAGAAAACATTATATAACTCATGCAAGTTATATTAATAGTGATCTATCTCCAGTAGAAGCTAGTAAAAGGCTGAAAGATTTCTCTAAAGGAAAGTACATTTTCATAATTATTTCTCCGGAACGTTTTCAGTCCAAAAGCTTTAGAAAAGAACTATCATTAGTTAATGAAACAAAAGCTTTATCCATAGCAGTAATCGACGAAGTACATTGTTTATCTGAGTGGGGACATGATTTTAGGACATCATATCTTGCATTATCAAATTCTATAAAAAAACTTACTCCTTCATCACGATTTCTTGCACTCACTGCAACTGCATCCTCCAAGGTATTGAAAGATATAATGACTGAATTGGAAATAGATAGTAGAAATGTTATTACAATATCAAATTTTACACGTAAGGAACTAGAATTCAATGTAGTTAAAGTAAAAACAAATTCTAAACAAGAATACCTTATGAATCTACTAGGTAGTAAAATAGATTCAAATAATAAAATAGATGGACCTACATTAATTTTTACGCAATTAGTTAATGGAAATAATGGTTGTTATAAGCTTAGTCATGGAATACATGCCAGGACGGGACTTCGAACAGGATATTTTTCTGGAAAGACACCAGATAATCACGACGCATCTGAGTATTCGAAATATAAAGAAAGAATTCAAAATCAATTTATGAATGATGAAATAGATGTTTTAGTTGCTACAAAAGCTTTTGGTATGGGGATAGACAAGGGAAACATAAGAGAAACGGTTCATTACGGGATTCCTAATTCCTTAGAGTCCTTTTATCAAGAAGCTGGACGAGCAGGTCGTGACAAAAATAAAGCAAGATGTACCATTTTATATAGCCCTGATCAACTTGATGATAAACAGATGCAAAAGATATTCGGATTAAATACTAATATTTCAGTATTAATAAGTGAGAAAAATAAAATGGTAGGCGATTTAAAAACACTTCTTTTCTATCTAACTGAAAATTTAATGGATATTGGAAAAGAAGTTGAGGAAATATACTCATTTTATGAAAGATACTTAGAGGGAAAAACTTTTGAGGTTGCAATTGATTTTAACGGTGATAAAGACCGTGATAGAAAAGAGAAATGTATATATCGCTTAGCATTACTTGGTATAGTAGATGATTGGACAATTGATTGGAAAAGTAGACAAATAATAGTAGAAAGATTAGATTTTACAGAAGAGAGCGTTATCAATAATTTATTAAGTTATATTAGGAAATATGATTATATGTTTTCTCTTAATCCTGAAAAACAATCATTGTCCCCATATGGGGATATAGTCTCCGACTACTACAATAGTGATAAACCATTTTTAATGAGAATTCTTTCTGTATTAATAACATGGTATAACAATAACATCATATATTCTAGAAAACAGTCAATGTTACTAATGAAGCAATTTGCAGATGAATTCGAAGATAGTGAGTCATTACACAAAAAGCTCGAAATCTATTTTAAAAGAAATGATGATGTATATCATATAGAAAATACAATAGCACAAAAAGAAAGGTTGAAGGATTGGTATAAAATATTTTATGTACATGAAGAAGGAAAAGAATGTTATCCACGGCAACTTAGCACTTTTAAAAGCCTGAAGATTACTGTTAGTCGTTTTTTAGAAAGTTACAACAGTGATATTTGTCTCAACTTGATTAACGGTGTAATAAGTTTTGTTTCTAATGAATTTAACACATTTGATAGCAAGGAGAGAATGGCAACAGCAATTCGTGAAATTTCTAAAATGGATTCTAACCTAAGAAAAGAAATGTTATCTTCAATTACATCTACGGCAGCAGATTTTTTAAACTATTCACAAAGAGATCAGTTAAGTCAACTCTTAATATTAAATGGGTTTGATTCAATTGAGGATTTAAGACTAATCCATATAAATCTAGAAGATAGAGTTAGTTTCAGTAAATTGATTAAAGAAATTTATTCAAACTTTATAAAACTATCAAGTGGAGGTTATCCATGGGAAATATAGAATACATTGATGAACTTGAGCAGCATATTAAAGATCTTAGTGATGAAATTGTTAAAGTTAAGAAAGCATCAGATTACCTAAAACTAATTGAGGAATTTCAAGAGGAAGTTAAGGGAACTTCCTCTATTCTTAGTCAGTCAAATAAACAATTGACTTTGAACCAGCAAATTATTGAGAGGAAATTAGAGTTATTTAATTCAACAATACAAAACATCGAATCAAAACATCTAGTTATTGAAGAATCTCAAAAAAAAATACTTACTCTTTTAGATAGTTTAGGAAATCATCAAGAAAAGAGTCAGGAAATAATCGCAGAATTTTTTAACGAAGTAAACAATCAAATAGAAGAGAAACAAAATAAAATTAAGAAAGAGTTATCTTTATTGAGTGAGGAACAATCATTGTTATTAAATAGAAATTTTAAGAGAAATAATATCTATTTTATAATAAATGTATTTTTTAGTATCTCTATATTAGTGGTATTGATTCTATTTTTTTTCAAATAAATTAGTTTACGCTATACGAAATTATTATCAACAAACTATAATTTTTCTATTACGGTATAAAAATATAAAGTTGAGTTGTGCTTTACTGTCACCAACGGTGATAAAGTCCCTAATAACAACGGTTTGAATTTCCCCAAAAATAACGGATAATCATTTTATACATTTGATAGATTAGGAGTGTAAAGTGATGGTCCAGATTGGGGAATTTTTTATGATAAGAGAACTGTATAATAAAGGTTGGTAGATTACGTCTATATCTGATGAACAGGGTTTGATCCAAAGACAATTCGTAAATACATAAAGTCAGATGAGCTACCTAAAAGAAAACAATCGTCACCGAAAGTTAGTAAACTTGCACCTTATAAAGAATATATTAAAGAACGTATCCGAGAAGGCACGACAAATTGCTCAGTATTACTAGAGGAAATACAAGCTATGGGATATGAAGGTAAAATGACAATCCTTTGGGATTTTGTTAGACCTTTTAGGCAACAACCTAAAAAACAAGCAACAATCCGTCAGGAATGAATTTGATAAATGGCGCAAAGATTATTGGAAACATAGAGTTAGTGATTTTAAATAGTTCGAGGAGGGAAAATATGAGTATGGAAGCATATAATCAAGCTAAAAAAATTATTTTGTCTAATGCAGAACTAAGTGATTTTGTGGGTCCCCGCTCAAGAGAATTAATTATTCAAGCAGAAGAAAAACTTGGGTTAAAGTTCACAGGTTCATATTTGGATTTTCTGTTGTCTTTTGGTGCGGGTAACTTTGGTTCTCAAGAGATTTTCGGGATAATTAGTAGCGATTTTGAAAATTCTTCAGTTCCAGATGCAATATGGTATACTTTAACAGAGAGAAGAGAGAGTAATTTGCCAAATAATCTATTAATAATTCACGATACAGGAAGTGATGAAGTTTTTTGCTTAGACTTTAACAAGATTGATAATAATGAACCTAAGGTTGTTTCATTTTTTCCAGGAGTTGACTTAGACAAACAAAAGTATGAAATAATTGCAAATGATTTCGGGGATTTCTTATTAGATTTAGTTAAACGTGAGCTATAACCTATATTACCTCGATTGGCTATAAGCCTTTCGAGGTTTTTTATGTGCGCCCGGCATGTACATGAACTATAGGGTGTAAGTCCCGAACCCCGAAGACAGAAGTAGAGGTTAGCCAAGAGCAAGGGTGTCCGTGGTGACGCGGAATCTGAAGGAAGCTGGAGGCAAAACACCGGTCCGAGGAACACGAACCTCATATAAGGCTAGGTATGATTGAGTGTGTTTATAGCACATGAAAAGTGAGCCACTTCGCAACTTAAAACTGAGCCGCTCATAGTTTGTGAATATATCATCCACCAGATCTCGGTTGGCTTTACATGGAGAGGCGGGCATGA
>NZ_JBYLHW010000008.1:0-55331 GCF_057747715.1 Bacillus sp. JST-5
CTTCCGTGGTCTTCGCCCAATCTAACCAGGCTCGACTTCCCTTTGTCCTCCATAGGAGGTCTCTTTTGACGAGGCGGCAGGATTCACTTTATGTTACGGTCTGTTGATTTGCTCGCACTCTCCAAGAGAGTTACTTTGTCACAGGGCTTCAACCTTAGGATTTCTCCACCAGTTGCCTGTCAGCTACCGAGCGTCTTGGCACTTACTCGGGTTGGACTTGCACCAACTAGCAGATAACAGCTTAGCTGGGCACGCTAAAATGGAAAAACCCCGAATAGGTCCACTTTTTTTAAAGTGTCTACTATTCGGGGTTCAGTTCAAAGGGGTCAATTCCTCCTTCTTTCTTTTTATATTTTGGATCTGGGAATTAAGGAAAAATGAACGATTTCTCAGCAAACGATAGACAATCATAACAAAGGAGTCCTTTTTTTATTTGTAAAAGGAAAGCCAGTGAAATTTCATTATAGAAATTTCACCGGCTTTTTCTACTACGTAGAGGGGGTGTTTTACCGTTTTTATCTCTCCATTAATTTTATTATCTTTTATGCTTCAACACTTATTTCGGCTGAAATAACAAGAGAAATGGCGGCTGTTACAATAAGTCCCATAACGATCATAAACATTTTTGTTCACCTCGTAACATCTTTTTCTACTATTAGTGTATCATGCTAGAAAGTAAAGTTTAGATGATACGTGTGAACGATTTGTTACTGAATCTTGTCAATTTTGTGAGCAAAATATTTTTTCATCTTTTTCCACCAACTCAACCAACTCAATGGAATAATGATTGCTTTTGCATTCATAGTATCACCTACAAAACAGGCTAATCGCTATTTTCCGAAATCCTTATCCATTTTTGCCACTTTCTATTATTCTTCAACATCTATTCTCATCCTTTCTTTATGCATTGATTAAAATAAACGTAAATTTCTTTCAAAATAAAGTGTTTTTGTATTTTCATATAATTTTTGAGTTGTTTCTTTTCGAATCAATTCTTCAATCGAACGATTTTGCTTTGAAATCGTAATTTTATACGAAAATATCGTTATTGTCATAAAATCACCTCCTTCATTTAGGCACAAAAAAACCGCAAACACACGTGTTGCGGCATTTTCAAAGTATAAAGGGCATAAAAAAGCCGCAAGATACATGTATCTCACGGCATAAATGTCCTTTATCGTTATATTGAAAGCACATTTACCGGTCGAACACGTATTTGTAACATCGATATGAAATTGTTGATATGTTGAATTCCTTTAATCATAGTATTCGACCTCCTTTAATTATCATTAATATTTTGCTCACTTGGTAAGTATATCCAAAATTTTTACATTTGTAAATAGTTTTTAGAAAATTTTTTATGAACAAAAAACCCCTTTTTTAAGGGGGTTCATTACATATCTTCTTCTAGTTCATCTAATTTTTTCTTATATTGAGAGGATTTATATAAAAAGATTCCGGATAGTAAGATAAAAATGATTGAGGATATGATCAATGTGAAGAGCTGAATGTTTAATAACTCTGATCCTCTAATTAATAAACCGAAATAGAAAAAGGCACTTACTGCAAGTAAAATAAAACCAAAACGTTTGTAATCTTCCATTTTTCCTTTCCAAGCATCCGTATCTTTTTTCAAAATAATCACCCATTCGATTTTTGGTATATACATAGATTAACATACAAAAATCAATATGGATGAATGTAAATATAGGAAAAACATCTTTCAAGTAAGATGTTTTTCCTCCTAGGATCACTCCAAGATGATAAAAGATTTATTGTAAATTTTTATATTAAGAAAGATTCGTAACAATTTTCATTACTAAATCAGCGGAATTTTTTGCCGCTTGATCTAAATATTGCTCAAAAGAAATATCAGATTCTTTTCCAGCAATATCGGATAAGGAACGAATAATAACAAATGGTACCCCAAATTGGTAAGCTACTTGAGCAATAGCTGCCGCTTCCATTTCAACCGCTTGAAGATCATTGAACTTATCTTTTATCGCTTCAACTCTTACAGGATCATTCATAAAAGAATCCCCGGTAGCGATTAAGCCTTTAACCGTTTGAACATTTAATTCTTGAGAACTTTTCCATGCTATTTCCGCTAATTTTTGATTAGCTTTAAACGCAGGAGGAAGTTGCGGTACTTGTCCATATTCATATCCGAATGCTGTTACATCGACATCATGATGACGAACTTCTGTTGAAATAACTACATCTCCTACTTGTAATTCTGGGTTTAAACCACCAGCAGATCCCGTATTAATAATATAATCAGGCTGATAGGTTTGAATTAAAATAGAAGTCGTCATGGCTGCATTCACTTTACCAATCCCAGAGCGAAGAAGAATGACTTCTTTTCCATTTAAAGTTCCAGAGATAAATTCACTATTAGCAATTGTCTCTACTTTTTTATTTGTCATCGCATCACGCAAAATTTTAACTTCCTCTTCCATTGCTCCAATAATTCCAATTCTCACTGTGAATCCCTCATTTCTTGACCAAATATATTCTTTACAACTACCAGAAATTATTTTATCATTCCATTACCCTATATTTCTACTTTGTCACTTATATTAAAATTTTTTAAAGGAGAGATCATATGAATATTCAGCTCCAATTTATAGATGATAAAGTTGAGTTTTATGAAGCAACTTCACTAGAAGCACTCGAGAAAAAAATTAATGAACAAATCGAACATAATCGCGCCATATTTTTATCTGTTCATTCTGTCTCCCATCAAATGTATGTAAGTGAAAACGGTCAAAAACTATACTCTGCTGTTGTTCATTATAAAAGAATGTAAATCAAGTATGAGACATCCACTTAAATCGGATGTCTTTTTCCTCATCTCACACCACCTTGTTATGTTCAAAAAAAGAAAAGCCCCATGGAAAAAGAGGCTTTATGTTACTGTTTTTTATCATTTTTTATCAATTGTTCCACTTTGATTGGTTTCCAACCTTGACCGTCAACCCATTCAATGTAAACACGATATGCTTGCTCATGATTGTCATTAGTAGATATAGTCCCAACCGCAAGTTCTGGAGATCCACCATTTTCAAGCCACCAAACAACCATATTTTCATGCGGAATGTTAGCACCATAGGCAAGCGCCTTTTCCATCTCCTGCCAGTCTACACTGTTTTGATCATATGTCGTAACATGCTCACCCGTTTGCACAGTTCCAATCGGCTTCCAATTGGGATCGATGATGACTTGCTGAACATTCGGATCATTGCTATTTTGAACAATCGTTCCCGCTTCTTCAGCTTGTTCTTCTGTTTCTATTTCTAAATCATTTTCCGATTCATCTTCATTCGTTTGTTCATTCGTTTGTTCATTATTTTCAGCATTTTTCTCGGATGTTTCAGTCTTCTTTTGTTCCTTATCTTCTTGTTTTTGTTCCTCTGCTACTTGATCTTTTGGTTCTTCTTTGTCAAAAATAATTTTTCCACCAATAATGATAATTAATATAGTAACGATCGCAATCGCCATATTTAATAAAAAGTTCTCACGCTTTTTTTTTGTTTGCTCTAATCGAGATCGTCTAAAACCGTTTGGAAATTCCTCCACAAGTCTCTCCTCCTTTACTAGATAAAATGACGTTCAACGAAGAGGGCTTATTTTCGATTGTACGGTTTGATCATATTGATATAAATAATTTACCATATCCGCAAATAGAGGTAAAACTGAGCCTTCATTGGAAAATACGTCCAAGTTGACAACAGCTAGTGCATATTTCGGTTTTTCAAACGGAAAATAACCGATAAACCATTTATTATGTAACTGTTTACCGTCTTTATATTGATTCAATTCAGCTGTACCTGATTTTCCGGCTACTTGATAGGGAAGAGAATGTAAAGCGTGTGCTGTACCATTTGGCGAATCAACTACCTCTTTTAAAAGCTCTTGCAGCTTCATAACTGTATAAGGTTTAAGCGTGTCTCCTTTTAATTTCTTTTGTGGAAATAGATACATAGTAGTTCCATTTTTATATTGAATCGATTGTACTGCACGAACCATTTGCTTCTCTCCACCTCTAGCAATGGTTGCCATCATATTTGCGGCAGCTAATGGAGAAATTCGAACATTATTTTGGCCAATTCCGCTTAGAGCAGCGTAATTTTTATCATAACGTTCTTCGTCATTTCCATATACTTGCCCGATTTCTTCTTCATTCAATTGTTTAAATCCCGATAAATGAAATACATCTCCATTCCATCCGACTTCGCTTGTTAAACCTAGTTTTTCCGCATAATTTTCAATAATCATCGAATCAATTTCATTTAACTCTCTAGCCAATTGTCCAAATGTAAAATTACAGCTTCGCGAAAAACTATCTTTAAAATCTAACTCCCCATGTTGAAAAACAGGGTCGGGTTCTCCAGTAATTGTTTGACTGCAATTAAACAATCTTGACTCCGAAACTAATCCATAATCGATGGCGGCAGCAGCTATGACCGTTTTAAAGATGGATCCTGGGATTTGTGTACTTATCATATAATTCTTAACACCATTGTCTTTATAGGGGTCTTTTTCATCAATTTTTGGCCTTGAAACATTTGCTAATATAGAATTCGTTTCAATATCGATTAATACAAGTCCGCCTTTTTTTATATTATGTTTGTCTACAAGGTTTTCTGCCTCTTTTTGAATATCGCGATCAATCGTAGTTAATATTTTGACAGGGTAGAAGGGATTTGCTTCTCCCACTAGTTTCACATCTATTCCAAATAATGGCCCCCCTAAACCATCGACATGATAAACTAATTTTGTGCTTTCATCCTGTACTAAAAATTCATCAAAGCTTTTTTGTAATCCAGATATTCCAATTTCAGTATCCTTAGATAAGTTTCGCTCAGGATAACGTTGTTTTAACACTTCCACATTTTGACCGGTTATTCCAATTAATTGGCTTGCTAACGGGATCGTTTGTGTCCATTGCTTATCGACGGCAAATACTCCCGGAATTTTTAGATCGTTAATTTCCTCCATTTGTTTTTTCGTTAATGAAATAGAATCATTATTACCAAAAACAACTGGTTCCTTTGCATTTTCAATTGCTTGAACCAGTTCTTCTGGTTGAACATTAATAATTGAAGCAACCTTTTCTACATCCCAATTCATATGCTTTAAAAAAGGAAATAGTACTAGTGTTGGCACTGATTCGTGAGTTAATGGTTTTAAATTTCTGTCGTAAAATTTTCCTCTCCCGTTATCAATAATTACTTCTTGGGTCCGTTGTTTCACACTTTCTTCAATTAAATTATAATGATTCTTTGTAAAAGACTCCGTTTTCCATAGTTGAATATGAACAAGCCTTCCAATTAACAAAAAAATGCCAATCATGATGACAATCGAAATGGATTTTATTCGTTTATGTACCATGTTTTTTACACCCCGTACCATTTTTGACGGGAAACCATTCATTTTATACAAAAAAAAGACGGACTTTTATAAAAGTGAAGGCGAGCGCCTAGTAGCAAAGGAACGGGAGACACTCCTAAACTAAGATAAAGGAAACACGGCGTGGGACGAGGCGATGTTGATAAAAAACATTCCATCTATACAAAAGAGAAGGGTTGACCATTATAGCCACCCTTCCAATTCTTTATTTTATATTTACGATTTTTACAACCATTTCTCCACCTGGAGTGTTTACCGTTACTTCATCTCCAACTTTTTTCCCTAATAAGCTTTTTGCAATTGGAGAGTCATTGGAGATTTTCCCTTCGAAAGGATCCGCTTCTGCGCTACCAACAATTGTGTATGTCTCTTCTTCACCGTCAGGTAACTCAATAAATGTTACTGATTTTCCAAGAGTGACAATGTCTGACTCACTCTCTTCAATAATTACAGCATTGCGGATCATATTTTCTAATAAGTTGATTCGACCTTCGATAAATGCTTGTTCCTCTTTTGCGGAATCATATTCGGAGTTTTCTGACAAATCTCCGAAACTGCGAGCAACTTTTATTCTTTCAACAACTTCTTTTCTTTTTACGGTTTTTAAATGTTCGAGTTCTTGTTCTAGT
The DNA here is from genome assembly GCF_057747715.1 of Bacillus sp. JST-5. Lineage (NCBI taxonomy): Bacteria > Bacillati > Bacillota > Bacilli > Caryophanales > Bacillaceae > Bacillus > Bacillus sp. JST-5. Next base: position 6,042 of record NZ_JBYLHW010000008.1, read on the forward strand.
TTCTCCTTCCCTTCTTTAGTCATTGGATACTTTTTCTCGTTTGACATAAGACACACTCCTTTATCTTTCTCTATCCCGCTTAATATTAGATGATAAATATAAAATACGATAGAATGAAACGGCCTTTCTAGGAAAAAGGCCGTATTAGAACGGGGACATGTTATTATCATTATCTATGATATTGTTTCATAAAAATGACTTTTCTTCAAGAATTGTTTGTATCTTTGTTACCATTAAATCGATGGCTACGTAATTATGACCACCTTCAGGGATGATAATATCCGCATACCTTTTTGTTGGTTCTATAAATTGATTATGCATCGGACGAACAACTGAAACATATTGGTCTATCACAGATTCAAGAGATCGTCCTCGTTCTTTTATATCTCTTAATAATCGGCGAATAATTCTTAAGTCTGCATCTGTATCAACAAATACTTTAATATCCATTAAATTGCGCAATCTTTCATCTTCTAATACTAAAATTCCTTCTAAAATAATAACATCTTTCGGTTCCACTTGAATAACTTGATCTGAACGTGTATGTCTAGCATAGTCATACACTGGCTTTTCAATTGGTTCGTATCTTAAAAGTTTTTGAATATGTTCAATTAACAAGTCTGTATCAAAGGCAAACGGATGATCGTAATTCGTTTTTAACCTTTCTTCAAATGGCAAGTGAGATTGGTCTTTATAATAATAATCTTGCTCAATCATTAAAATAGATTGGTCACCAAAGCGGTCACAAATAGCTTTTGTAACACTAGTTTTCCCCGAGCCTGATCCTCCGGCAACCCCTATGACTACTGGTTTACGCCTCATTGCTCGTCTCCTTTCACATTCGTTGGTGTCTTATTTCTCTGTTATTTAGGGACACTAATGGCTATTCCATCACCAACAGGTAGAATAACCGTATGAAAATGTTCATGATTTAATAACCATTGATTATATCCTTGAATTTTCGCAGCCATTTTCTTTAATCTTTTGTCATGTGATTCTTCATAAACGAATCCGCGAAAAAGAACATTGTCAGATACGATCATTCCGTCATTCGTCAATTGATCAGAAAAGCTTTCAAAAAATTTTTGGTATTGACTTTTAGCTGCATCGATAAAAATGCAATCATATGGACCGTATTGGACAGTTTCGTTTATTAAATCAAAGGCATCCCCGTACAATATCTTAATTCGTCCGCCACAGTCTTTCTTTGAAATGTTTTCTTCTGCTTGATGATAACGCTCTATATCCCGCTCTAAAGTAACAATTTGGCAGTTTGGGATCGCATCAGCCATACGCAAGGCTGAATACCCAATAGCTGTTCCAATCTCTAAAATTTTTTTTACTTTTTTTATTCGGAGCAGTTGGATGAATACCTCCATACTTATCGGATCCATAATCGGAACTTGATTGTCTTTCGCATATTCTTCTAACGACTGAAAAAAAGAATCCCTTTTTGGAATGGTTGAAGATAAGTATTGGTGAAGCGAAGGATGAAATAGCAAGAGTAAGTTCCTCCTCAATGGAATTAATAAAACGATATTTATTTTATCATAAAAGAAGGGAAACAAAAACATTTTCCCTTCTTGAAAAAATTATATTAATTTAATAAATATTTTCTTTTCTTTTCATTGTGCTCTTCCAATGTTTTTGAGAACAGTACTTCCCCATCTTTAGTCGCTAAGAAATAAAAATAATCGGTTTCTTCTGGATATAAAACGGCCTCAATGGAAATCACACCGCTATTGGCAATTGGTCCCGGTGGCAATCCAGTATGGATATACGTATTATAAGGATCTACAACTTCTGTATCTTTATAAGTGACTAGCTCTTTATGTACACCTAGAGCATACAATACTGTTGGATCCGTTTGTAGCGGCATCCCGGTAGCTAAACGATTGTAAAAGACACTAGCAATTTTATTTCGATCCGCCTTTTCTGTCGCTTCTTCTTCAACTAATGACGCAAATGTTAATAATTCATGTACAGAAAGTTTACGTTCTTTCATGATCGGTAAATATTTATTTAATACTATTTGCGTTTGATTTACCATCGTAGTAATAATTTCCTTTAATGGAGGTTTTTCAGATTCAAAAGAATACGTCGCTGGAAATAAATATCCTTCCAACGGAATCTTTACATTCTCTCCTAAAATGTCTTCCGTTAATAAAGCAGGATATTGATTCATTAATTCTTGAAGAAACGATTCATCATTTATTGTCGCCATTACTTCATCTTCTGAATATCCCGTTTCTTTAGCGATCGTTTTCACAATTTCTTCAATTTTTTGTCCTTCAGGTATAGTAATTTTTATAGCAACTTCATTTACGACTTTCCCAGTTTTCATAATTTCAATGATTTCATCCAACTCCATTGACGGGGAAAGCTCATACATACCTGCTTGAAAACCTGATTCATTTTTAAATTTTATATAATACTTAAATATTGTAGCGTCTTTAATTATTCCTTTATTCTCGAGAATCTTTCCTATGTCTGAAGAACTCGAACCGATTGGTATTTCGACCTTACGCTTTTGATTGTCATCCGGATCAAGAGGGTTTAATGCAGATTTTACATATAAAAATCCTCCCGTAATACTTCCTGCCAATATTAAAAATATCGCTAGCGATATCCATAAAACGATTCGTCGAACAATTTTTGCTTCTTTTTGCTTTTTTAATAAAGATTCAATTTTTTTAGGATCATTGTCACGATTTGACAAAATTCATTTCCTCCTCCCCTTGAGAGACCACAATATGTAAAAAAACGGCATATTCTATACTTCAGCAACCATTATACTACAAATTTCTATAAAAGCTACAACGATATTCGATCATAACATGTAAACATGAAAAAACTGTCCAGGGAATAAGGCAGCCCACCCTTGGACAGTTTTCTGAAACATCTTTATTTACATTGCTTTAAGTCCCTGTGCAATTCCTAAACAGTTATATGTTTAAAACGTTTTGTTAATTATTCTTCCTCTTCTTCTAAAAATGTATTTAGCATTTCCTCAATTAAGTCCCATTCTTCTTCCGTTTCTATCGGCATTAATTCTCCCTCTTCATTATCTCCAGGGATAAAACTTGATGCATGAATTTCAATTTCTTCATCTTCGTTTTCATCCGCACCAATTGGATAATATAGCACATATGATTTTCCAAATTTGTCTGATTCAAAAGTAAATAGAACTTCACAAAGTTGCTCGTTGCCTTCTTCATCTATAACTGTAATATGATTTTCACCATGTTCCATAATAAATCCCTCCGTGAATTTTATTTTACACTGTCTAAGTACCCTTGCAGGATCATGACAGCTGCCATTTTATCAATGACTTTTTTTCTTTTTTTTCTACTCATATCAGCTTCCAATAATACTCGTTCAGCGGCCATAGTCGATAAACGCTCGTCCCAAAAAACGACTGGGATATGAAACGTTTTCTCTAATAATTGACCAAATTTTTGGCTTGCTTCTCCTCGAGGACCTATCGTACCATTCATATTTTTAGGCAGGCCAACGACAATTTTAGAAACTCCATATTCTTTTATAATTTGACCAATGCGGTCCAATCCATACTCATCTTCATCTTCATTTATTTTTATTGTTTCTATTCCTTGGGCAGTCCATCCAAATTCATCACTTATGGCGACTCCAACTGTCTTGGAACCTACATCTAAACCTAAAATTCTCATTCCTTTTCCTCTCGATGCTTTTCAATATAAGACTTTACCAATACTTCAATAATTTCGTCACGTTCCAACTTTCGTATTAAGTTTCTTGCATCGTTATGTCTTGGGATGTAAGCAGGATCCCCAGATAACAAATATCCAACAATTTGATTAATTGGATTATAGCCTTTTTCACGAAGGGATTCGTAGACGGTTAATAAAATCTCCTTCACGTCATGTTCAAAAGGTTCATCTGGAAAATGAAACTGCATCGTCTTATCAAAGGAGCTCATAAATCTTCGCACCTCTCTTTCATTCAATGGACGTGTCGGATGATGTCAATTGTTACCTTCATTTTACACCAGTTCCACAAAATATTAAACGCTTTTTACCCATTCTTCTACAACTTTGAGGGCATCTGCTAATTTTTCTGGATTTTTTCCACCTGCTTGTGCCATATCTGGACGGCCACCACCGCCACCTCCACAGATAGAAGCAACTTCTTTGACAAGCTTTCCGGCATGGAAACCTTGATCGACGAGATCTTTAGTAATACCAGAAATAAACGTAACTTTCCCTTCATGAACATTTGCTAATAAAATGATTGCAGAGCCTAATTTTTGCTTCAAATCATCCAACATGCTTCTCATTTGATTGACATCAGAAGCAGAAACTTTTGCTGCTAATACTTTCTTTCCATCGATGTCTTTCACTTGATCGACTAAATTTTTTGCTTCGATATTGCTTAGCTTTCCTGATAGTGATTCATTTTCACGTTGAAGTTCTTTCAATTCTGATAATAAGGCATCGATTCTCACAGGAACTTCTTTTATTTTTGTTTTTAGTTTAGCAGCTGTTGTTTTTAATATTTCCATTTGTTCTGTCATATAACGATAAGCAGATTCCCCTGTAACTGCTTCAATTCTTCGAGTTCCTGCACCAATTCCAGTTTCAGAAACGATTTTAAATAAACCGATTTCTGACGTATTGCTTACATGACAACCACCGCATAATTCTAATGAGTAATCACCCATTTTCACGACACGTACGATATCCCCATATTTTTCTCCAAATAATGCCATTGCTCCCATTTGTTTTGCCTCGTCAATTGGCTTATAAAACGTTTCTACGGAAATACGTGCCCAAATCTTTTCATTAACGATTTTTTCAATTTTATCAATTTCTTCTTCTGTTACTGGTCCAAAATGTGAAAAATCAAATCTTAGACGTTCCACTTCCACTAATGAACCTGCTTGATTGACATGTTTTCCAAGTACATCTTTTAATGCTTGATGTAATAAGTGAGTAGCTGAATGGTTTTTAATGACTTTCGTTCTTGTTTGACTTTCAACTTCAGCTTTTACTTTATCTCCTTTTTGGATAGAACCATAAACAACAATGCATCGATGTAAATGCTGTCCGTTCGGTGCTTTTTGTACATCTTTGACTTCTAATTTTGTTATATCACTGTAGATGTGTCCATGATCAGCAATTTGTCCGCCACTTTCAGCATAAAACGGCGTCACATCAAGAATAATTTGAACTTCATCCCCTTCTTGAGCTTGCTCAACGATTTGACCGTCTTTTACCATTACTTCAATCGTCGCATCTGCATGAAGAGTATCGTAACCAACAAATTTACTTTCTACTTTAATATCTGTTAATGCTCCACCTTGTACCTGCATGGAATCGACTTCTTGTCTAGCTTTTCTTGCACGTTCACGTTGCTCATTCATTTCACGTTCGAATCCTTCAAGATCAACCTTCATCCCTTCTTCGAACGCATATTCTTCTGTTAATTCCACTGGGAATCCATACGTATCATATAATTTAAAAGCATCACTACCAGACAATACGTTATTACCTTTACTTTTCTCATTTTCAATCATTTCACTTAAGATTGCTAAACCTTCATTTAATGTTTCATAAAATCTTTGCTCTTCATTTCGAATTACTTTTTGAATAAATTCTATTTTACTTTTTACTTCCGGATAAAAATCTTCCATGATTTCTGCTACAACCGGAACCAATTTATACATAAATGGCTCATTCATTCCTAAACCTTTTGCATAACGAATTGCACGGCGGATCAATCTGCGTAAAACATATCCTCTACCTTCATTGGATGGGAGCGCTCCATCACTAAGTGCAAACGTAACCGTACGGATATGGTCAGCAATAACTTTGAATGCAACATCATCTTCTGCATTTTTTCGATATTCTTTATTAGTAATTTCTTCAGTTTTTCGAATGATCGGAATAAATAGATCCGTATCAAAATTCGTTGGAACATTTTGAACAACAGAAGCCATTCGCTCTAGCCCCATACCTGTATCAATATTTTTCTTCGGTAGTGGCGTATAAGTACCGTCTGCATTATGGTTAAATTGTGAAAATACTAAGTTCCATACTTCTAAATAACGGTCATTTTCCCCGCCTGGATATAATTCTGGATCGTTCTCATCGTTACCATATTCCGGACCACGATCATAGAAAATTTCTGAGTTTGGTCCACTAGGTCCCTCTCCAATATCCCAGAAGTTTCCTTCTAATCGTATAATTCGATCATCAGAAAGACCGATTTTTTCTTTCCAAATGTTGTAAGCTTCATCATCTTCCGGATGAATCGTCACGGATAAACGATCAGGGTCAAAGCCAATCCATTTTGGACTTGTTAAAAATTCCCAAGCCCAAATAATCGCCTCATCTTTAAAATAATCACCAATTGAAAAGTTCCCTAACATTTCAAAGAAAGTATGGTGTCTTGCTGTTTTCCCCACATTTTCAATATCGTTTGTACGGATGGATTTTTGTGCATTTGTAATCCGTGGATTATCAGGGATGACACGTCCGTCAAAATATTTTTTTAAAGTTGCTACTCCACTATTAATCCATAAAAGGGATGGATCGTCATGTGGGATCAGTGATGCACTAGGTTCAATTTTATGTCCTTTTTCTTCAAAGAATTGTAAAAACATTCTTCGAATCTCTGCACCGGTCAATTGCTTCATGATTAATTCCTCCTTATGTATCGATGTATTGTAAGGCATAAAAAAAACTCTTGATCCCATCACAGGGACGAAGAGTTCTTCGCGGTACCACCCTGATTATGATTAGAAGATTCTAATCATCACCTTAAAAACCGTAACGTGGTTAACGGCAGTTTTTCCCTGCTCTCCAGATTAGCATTCTGTTATCCTTCATCTAGAATTTCTCTCAGCCTAAGGAAATTCCTCTCTTTAGATGGACTATAACATACTCGATCCTTCTTCGATCAACGTATTCACTTCTCTATAGAGGAAATTATATGCATGTTCAATTCGTTTGTCAATTCGTGGTGGAACTCTCCTTTTTATATACATTTGTTAATAATTGAATAAGAGCAGTTCGAATCGTAGCCAATATTGGAACGGCGACGATTAAGCCTAATATTCCTCCTATTTCTCCACCTAGCAATAGAGCAAAGATGATGAGCAAAGGATGCATATGCAAGCTTTTCCCCACAATAAATGGCGATAATATATTTCCTTCTAAAAATTGTAAGACAAAAATAATGACAATCACCCAAAGAACCATTTTTTCGGATGTCATAAATCCAACTGCAACCGCCGGAATCGCCCCGATAATTGGACCGAAATAAGGAATGATATTCGTAATCCCAATCACTAAACCTAATAATAAAGGATATTTTAAATCAATCATCCAAAATAAAATCGCTGAAATCGATCCAATTGCAGCACACACAGTTAATTGTCCTCGTAAATAATTCCCAAGTGTTTCATCAAGGCTCTTTAAAAACTTTGTTCCTTGCTTTCTCCAACGTTTCGGAGTCAAATACCAAACGGATAATTTAATTCGATCGAAATCTTTTAACATGTAAAAAGCAATAAAGGGGATTAATGTTATAACAATAAATGAATCTAAAATCCAAAAGATCCCTTTCATGATGGAGCGAAATAAATTTTCAAACCCATGTTCAATCGCCATTATAACCTGTTTAATTTGGTTTCGTAAGACATGTGGCCAGCCAGACGTTTCCTTTTCGATCATTCCCATCCATTTCTCATATTGATTTGATAAGTAGGGAGCATTGTCGGAAAGGTCTTTCAGCTGATGAAGAATAATAGGAATTCCTTTATATAACGCAAATCCTACCCCTCCAAAAAATAAAACATAAATAAAAATAACTGCAAATACACGTTTAAATCCTGCGAGGATTAATTTATTGACAATCGGATGTAATAAATACGCAATGAACGCTGCTACGATAAAAGGGGTAATCGCCGAAAATAACATTTGAACAAGTGGTTGCCAAAGGGGTTTTAATTTTAAAAAAATGTAAATCACGACAAACAAAAGAAGAAGAAAACCAAGTCGATAATACCATTTAATTTTTATATCCATCATGCGCTCCCCCCTTTACCAATTATGTTGAGGAAAGCGATTGAAAAATATACGAACCATTCGTTTAGGCTGTCTTTCATTATGTATAATTTTATCTAATGAAATAAAAAAGAAGAGGATGGATGAACCACCCTCTAATCTTTAAAATAATGGATTACGTTTCAAAACACGTTTCATTTGTTTTTGTAACTTTTTTGTTCGTTCATTTCCCATCATATTTAAAGCAACAATGCCTGCTCCAATACCAATTAATGAACTCATCAACTTGTTCATTCGATTCCACTCCTTTATCTGTAAAGATGTAACGTGGAAGATCTAAATACTGTATCTTCTTTCATTTTCATCGAACAAGTCGTCTAAAGATGAAAGTGAACCATCCTCTTCCACTTGATGAGTATGGATGATTCCTTTTGAAATAGATAGTTCAATAAAACAGTTCCAACAGTAATATTGATTAATACCAATTTTCCCTATATCTTTGCTATGACAATTTGGGCACTTTAACAAAGAAAGCCACCTCGCTAATCATTTGTCTCTACGATGATGGCATCTTTTCCGATTGTAGGCGGTTTATCTGTTTGAACGATTAATTTTCCTTCCATTAAATCTGAAAAGAAACCATCCGATATTTCAACCCCTACAATTGTGCCCAAATTTTCTTGAAAATAAACATCACTTAATAAGCCTAAACGATCTCCGGTTTTGGTATAGGTCATACGCCCGTTAATGCTCTTTTGATTATGGAGAGTATAATCAAAAAAATCATCTTCCATCGTCATTAAGCAATCACGATCAATCATAATCCCTTCTTTACCGATCGAGTAAATGCTTTCTAACGGAAGGAAACGACGTTTTTTAAATAATCCATTGCATTCACATAATAAGCCCGTAACGTTCCCTTCTTTGGAAATACATAAATCACAAACTTTCCCGATCTCATTTCCTGAGTTAAGATCAAGAAGCACCATATGTTGAATAAAGGAAAATGTTCGCAAAAGATTAACCACCTTTCCGAACATTTTTAGTTTGAGTCTTAACTTAGGAAATCATAAGGGGTAACGTTTTCCATACCAATCATCGGGTCTGTTTGCATCAGTTGATCATAATAAGAATTTCCTCTTTCCTTTATAATGATTTCGTCGGTGAGTGCCAGCTTTAGACGCTCTTTCAAAGTCGTCTGTCTTTTCGTATCATCTATGCGAGAGACAGCCATATGAAAAGCCTCAGCTTCCCCACAAATAATTAAAAATTGTTTGCTTCTTGTAACGGCTGTATAAATTAAATTTCTCCTTAACATACGGTAGTAGCTTTTAAAAACAGGGAGGATTACTATCGGGAATTCACTACCTTGTGATTTATGAATCGAACAGCAATACGCTAATGTCATTTGGTTTAAATCTTGTCTTGTATAGGTGACTTCATTCCCGTCAAATGAAACGATGACTTGATCTTGCTTTTCTTCGTTTTCTTTTGCATAAAAAATCGAAACGACTTCACCCATATCCCCGTTAAACACATTTTTTTCCGGTAAATTTACCAGTTGTAAGACTTTATCTCCAATTCGATATGTTATATCTCCAAACTTTAATTCGCGTTTATTTCCTTCAGGATTTGGATTTAAAACTTCTTGCAACATTTCATTTAATTTATCGATGCCAGCCGTACCACGATACATTGGGGCCAGCACTTGAATATCTTTTCCTCGATATCCTTTTTTGATGGCCAATTGAACGATTTGCTTAATTACTTCTTTAATTTGATTGGATTGACAAGGAATAAACGATCGGTCTTTTTGTTGAACGGTTAATGTTGATGGCACTTTCCCGTTCTTTATGTGGTGAGCTAGATCGATAATCGATGAGCCGCTTTCTTGTCGATAAATATCCGTTAATTTGACGGTTGGAATGACATTTGAATCAATTAAATCTTTTAACACTTGGCCAGGTCCAACCGAAGGTAATTGATCTTCGTCACCGACAATAATCACTTGAATGTTTGCAGGTAATGCTTTAAATAGCTGATTAGCTAACCAAATATCCACCATCGAAGATTCATCAATGATTAATAATTTCCCTTCAATTGGGCTTTCTTCATCATATTGAAATCCTTCTGCACCATTCCATCCTAAAAGTCGATGAATCGTAACAGCAGGAAGACCTGTGGATTCATTCATTCGTTTCGCCGCACGTCCTGTTGGAGCAACTAACAATATAGGGAATGGCTCATCCTTTTTATAATCATTGACATCAATAGAAGTTCCATGTAGTTCTCCGTATAATTCGACAATCCCTTTGATAACAGTTGTTTTCCCTGTTCCAGGCCCTCCTGTTAAAATTAACATTGGATTCATCAGCGCTTTTTGTATCGCTTCTTTTTGACTAGGGGCATATTGGATAGATAGTCGTTCTTCTAATTTTCCTAAAGCTAGCAAAAATTCAGACTCTGGAAATTGTTGTTCATATTCCGTTTGCGACATGATTTTTTTGATATTGGAAACAAGGCCAATTTCTGAATAAAAGAGAGAAGGTAAATAAATTCTATCATCTTCAAAGATGAGTTTCCCTTCTTCCTCTAACGCTGTTAATTGATATTCAATATCTTCAATAAAAATTTCCGTTGGCTCTGAACTTTCTAACAACTCTTTCGTTTTTTCCACTAATTGATCATGTTTTAAATAAACATGGCCATTTTGCAATGACTCATTTTCTAACGTATATAAACATCCCGCTTTTATTCGGTCTGGATGATTACCGGACTTACCAATTTTTCTTCCTAATTCATCTGCTTTTGCAAAACCGATCCCTTCTATATCCTCAATTAATTGGTAAGGATTATCCTGAATAATCGTAAGGGTATCTTCAAGGTAGGTTTGATAAATTTTCATCGATAATTGTGGACCAAACCCTAATTGATTCAGTGTTATTAATATTTTCTCCAAACCTTGATGGACAGATAGTTGATCATAGATTAACCTTGCTTTCTCTTTAGACAAATTCGGTACATCGTCTAAAACAGATGGATTTTCTAATATTTTTGCAATAGCATTCGTTCCTAACGTATTGACAATCGCTTGCGCCGTTTTCTTTCCGATTCCTTTAAATAAATCACTTGATAAATAGGCAATGACCCCTTGTTCTGTTGAAGGAATCTCTTTTTTATAATGGGTGGCATGATATTGTAATCCAAAACGCGGATGTTCTTTAAATTGTCCAAAAAATTTATACGTTTCTTCTTCAACCATTCGGGGGAAATAACCTGTTATAACGGCCTCTTTTTCATTAAATTCCTCGTTCGTTTCCTCAACCTTGATTTTAATGACCGAATATAAATTTTTTTCATTATGAAAAATAGTCGTAATGAGAGGGCCTTTCAAATATTTTTCCGTTTCCAATTTTTCTCCCCCCTTACTTTTACGAAATTTAATTATCCTTTTTCATTTTTTCGATCATTTTTTTACCGTATCCTGCTAACAGATGATCTTCTTGGATAGATAAGGCTTGTTCAAAATAATGTAAAGCCTTTTCGTCGTCATTGTAAAATTGGTAATAAACAACTCCTAGATTGTAATAGGCATCCGCGTGTTTTGAATTTAATTGAATCACTTTTTGAAAAAATTTTGCTGCATCCTCGTAATATTCAAGTTGTGCTAAACATAGTCCATATTGAAATAAAGCTTCTACATCGTCCTCTTTTAGCTCTACAGCTCTTTGTAAATATGGTAGCGCCAGGCGAGGTTGGTCTAATTGAATGAGACACATTCCTAACATGAAATGTGTATCGCTGTCTTTTAATCCTAGGCGAAGAGCTCGTTCGAAATCATCTTTTGCTTCGAGAAAACGTCCTTTTTGATATAGAACATTTCCTTTTCCATAAAAAGCTGATGCTGTTTGATCATCTAATTCAATGGCTCTTTCATAAAAATTAATCGCACGGTCATATTCAGATAATAGGAATAATAAATTCCCAAAATTCACATAAGGTACTGGATCATGTTTATTTTCATCAATAGCCTCTGTTAATATTTTTGCTGCCATTTCATAATTTTTCTCTTTCATATATTTTAAACTTAATTCATTTTTGTCCATATTCTTCATCCTTCTTTTTCTTTTCAACAAATATATTATAAACGAGTTCTTTTTTTGGATAAACCGGTAAGAATAATAAACCTTATTAAGAAAAAAGAACTTCCGAAAATTCCGGAAGCTCTAAAGTTTATCCTACATAGGTTAGCCTTTCACCATTTTTAAATATTTGATCGATTGTGCCACCGCCTAAACATTCTTCACCTTGATAAAATACAACGGCTTGGCCAGGTGTAACCGCTCGTATCGGCTGATCAAACACGACACGCACTTGATTATCTTCCATTAAATGAACCGTAACCCCATGGTCTGGTTGACGATAACGGAATTTAGCAGTGCAAGTAAAAGATTGGGCTTTCTCACGATCAGAAACCCAATTAATATTCGTTGCAATAATTTCATCGGAATATAAATATTCATTGTCAAAACCTTGACCAACGTAAAGTACATTTCTTTTAAGATCTTTTCCGATAACAAACCAAGGGTCCCCAGAACCACCGATTCCAAGACCGTGTCTTTGGCCAATCGTATAATACATTAAACCGTCATGTCTACCTTTGACTTCTCCATCCAATGTTTCCATATTTCCAGGTTGTGCAGGTAAATATTGACTTAAAAATTCTTTAAAATTTCTTTCTCCAATAAAACAAATGCCCGTACTATCTTTTTTACCTGCAGTGGCTAGTCCAGCTTCTTTCGCGATTTCTCGAACCTTAGATTTTTCTAAATGGCCAATCGGAAACATCACTCTTTTTATTTGATCTTGAGAAAGTTGATTTAGAAAATATGTTTGGTCTTTATTTTCATCTTTTCCTCTTAAAAGTTTTACTTCCCCATCTATTTCTTTCACTTGTGCATAATGACCAGTTGCTAAATAATCTGCTCCAAGTTTCAACGCATGTTCTAAAAACGCTTTAAATTTAATTTCTTTATTACACATAACATCTGGATTTGGTGTTCTTCCTGCTTTATACTCATCTAAAAAGTAAGTGAACACTTTATCCCAATATTCTTTTTCAAAATTTACCGCATAATAAGGAATTCCTATTTGATTACATACTCTTATAACGTCATTAAAATCTTCTGTTGCGGTACATACTCCGTTTTCATCCGTATCATCCCAGTTTTTCATGAATATTCCAATTACATCGTACCCTTGTTCTTTTAATAAAAGGGCTGCAACTGAGGAATCCACTCCTCCTGACATACCAACTACAACACGAATGTCTTTTGGATCTTTTTTCAATTGTTTCACCTCCTATTTGTTTAACAGTCGCTGGACGATATTCGCCGTTTGTTTTGCTGCTTCTTCTATTTGTTCTATTGTATTTCCATACCCGAAACTAAACCGAATTGAATTATAAATTCGATCAGAATTAGAACCAAACATCGCTTTTAACACATGACTCGGTTCTACAGATCCAGCTGTACAAGCAGAGCCGCTAGAAGCTGCAATACCTGCTAAATCTAAATTGACGAGCATTGCTTCAACGTCCGTACCCGGAAAACTTATATTAATAATGTGGGGTAGAGAATGTTCCTTTGAACCATTTATATAAAATTCAATTCCTTGATTGCTTAATTCTGATACAAATCGTTGTTTCAGTTGTTGATAATAAGCTACTTTTTCATTCATATTTGCCATCGAAATTTCAATCGCTTTATGGAATCCTGCGATTGCATACGCATTTTCTGTACCAGCTCTTCTTTTTCGCTCTTGCTCTCCTCCATGCATTAATGGACTTAGTTTTGTTCCATTTTTCACATATAAAAATCCAATTCCTTTTGGGCCATTAATTTTATGAGCAGAAACGGACAATAAGTCTATGTTCATTTCTTTTACATTAATATTGACTAAACCGTAAGCCTGTACAGCATCCGTATGGAAATAGGCACGGTGATTCGATAGCAATTCACCAATTTCTTTTATTGGTTGAATGGTTCCAACTTCATTATTTCCAAACATAATACTTACAAGAATGGTATCATCTCTTAACGCTGACTCTAAAGAAGATAATGAAATTCTTCCCATTTCATCAACAGGCAAGTAGGTAATGTCAAAGCCTTCTTTTTCGAGAAATTCACACGTATTTAACACAGCATGATGTTCAATTTGCGTAGTAATAATATGTTTTCCTTTATCACGATTAGCAAGAGCAACCCCAATGATAGCCAAGTTGTCTGCTTCTGTCCCACCGCTAGTAAAAATAATTTCATTAAAATCCGCACCGATACTACGTGCAGCCATTTGTCTCGCTTCATCTACTAAATGTCTAGCACGTCTCCCGTATGAATGGATGCTTGATGGATTTCCGAACGTCTCATTTAGGGCGGTTTGCATAGCCTTTATTACATCAGGATGTACAGGTGACGTAGCGGCATGGTCACAATAAATATTTTCCATTCTAATCACCAGCTTTCTACATGCTTCTACATTATATCCTTTCAAATAGTATTAAATATAAAACATATATCCTTCATGATCATCATTTGCATGACTTGCCAAATCTTCTAACGTAGTCGTGTCCAACACTTCTTTAATTGCATCACGAATCCGAATCCAAAGTTCTCTTTTAGCCGGTTCTTCTTCTTCCATTCCTTCGACAGGTGTAATTGGTCCTTCCAACACTCGAATAACATCTCCAGCCGTAATTTTAGAAGGTTCGTTCGCTAGCATATATCCACCATATGCTCCTCGAATACTTTTTACAAGCCCGGCATTTCTTAAAGGAGAAACGATTTGTTCTAAATAATGTTCCGATAAATCATGCATTTGAGCAATGGATTTAACAGATAATGGCCCCTCACCGTAATTTTTAGCCAGTTCAATCATAATGGTTAGTCCATACCGACCTTTTGTTGAAATTTTCACTGTTCTCACCTCTATTGGAAACTACTTGTTTTCAAATATTTATTATTTTTTGAATCCAATTTCGCAATAAAAGAATGGACAAGGTTTTGAAAATACGGAATGGTAACACCGCCAATGGGTCCTATTAATACTCCAAATAATATCGTTCCTAGATGTATTGGACCTCCAAGGAGTCCACCGACAATAACAACGACTATTTCCATTGTCAAACGAACGTATTGAATTTTCCACCCAGTAATGGAAGTCAATGCTATCATTAAACTATCTCTTGGACCAGCGCCTAATTGCGCAGAAATGTATATCCCCATCCCGATACCAATCACAATTATTCCAATAATCCCCATAATATATTGGCTAATGATATGGGATGGTGTTTGTATAAACGGAAGTTTCATAAATAAATCAATAAATACACCAACAAGTGTCATATTGAGAAAAGCCCCGTATTGCGGGACCTTTTTTGAAAGGAGTGCTGAAATTGTTAAAATAATTATGCCTACAATAATACTCCACATTCCAACTGTCAGTCCAAATCGAATATTTAATCCTACATGAAGGACATCCCATGGAGCCGCACCTATATCTGAAACAATTAATAGCACAATTCCGAAAGACATAATAATTAATCCTACCATAAATACCGATAGGCGAAACAAAGTATGTCCTTGAACCCGCTCTCCCATGAATTCATCTTCTTTCTTTGTTGTATAATCTTTATGTAACATACTATATCAAATAAAGAATTTTTTTGGAAAATAAATTGATTCAATAACTATAAAATTATACCATACTTCTCTTCACTTTCATTTTCTTTTTATATAAAAAATTGTATGCTTATGATAAATACGAAAGATAATAGGGAGAATCACTATGAATCAAGCACCTTTAGCATTTCGAATGAGACCAAGATCAATCGAAGAAATTATCGGTCAACAACATTTAGTCGGAGAAGGAAAAATTATATACAGAATGGTAAAAGCTAAGCAGTTGTCCTCTATGATTTTATACGGTCCTCCTGGAATCGGCAAAACTTCGATTGCCAGTGCCATCGCCGGAAGTACGAAATATAAATTCAGACATTTAAATGCTGTAACAAATAATAAAAAAGATATAGAAATCGTCGTTGAAGAAGCGAAAATGTCAGGAAAAATTATTTTATTACTAGACGAAGTTCATCGATTAGATAAAGCGAAACAAGATTTTCTACTTCCTCACTTAGAAAACGGGTTAGTTGTTCTAATCGGTGCTACTACGGGAAATCCTTATCACGTGATTAATCCAGCGATCCGAAGTCGATGTCAAATCTTCGAATTAAAACCGTTAACAAGGGAAGAAATTGAACAAGCTCTTGTTAGAGCATTACTTGATAAAGAAAGAGGATTAGGCACATACAACGTACAAATGACAAAAGAAGCACTCCACCACTTTGCCGCTGCTTCCAATGGGGATGTGAGAAGTGCTCTAAATTCAATGGAACTTGCAGTATTATCAACTCCGAAAAACGAAAATGGAGAGATTATTGTCGATCTAGCCATTGCTGAAGAATGTATGCAGAAGAAAAGCTTTTATCACGATAAAGATGGGGACGGTCATTATGATGTCCTTTCAGCTTTTCAAAAATCGATTCGAGGTAGCGACGTCAATGCAGCGCTTCATTATTTAGGAAGATTAATAGAAGCTGGTGATTTGCCTAGTATTAGTAGACGTCTATTAGTGATTGCATATGAAGATGTTGGTTTAGCCAATCCTCAAGCTGCACCTAGAACGTTAGCTGCGATTGAAGCAGCGGAAAGGATTGGTTTTCCTGAAGCGCGAATTCCGTTAGCCAATGCTGTGATTGAACTTTGTTTATCACCAAAATCGAATTCTGCGATTATGGCCATTGATGCAGCAATACAGGATATTCGTGAAGGAAAAAGCGGGGAAGTTCCAGCTCATTTAAAAGATGCACACTATAAAGGGGCAAAAGAATTAGGACGAGGCATTGATTATAAATATCCACATGATTATGAGCACGGATGGGTTTATCAACAATATTTGCCGGATACGATTAAACACCGCGTCTATTACAAACCGAAAAAAACAGGAAAATATGAAGCGTTATTAGCACAAGTATATGAAAAAATCCTTCATCAGACGGACAGAAAATAACGATATAAACAACCGGACGAATCCGGTTGTTTCTTTTGCAAAGTTGCAAAAAATGTTCTTATTGTTGCAAATTTTAATTGCTCTTACAAATTTGTTTTCGATCGTTTCAAATAAAATTTCCTCACTTACAAGTAAATTTATGAAAGTTACAAATTTGATTTTGAGAGGTTACAATGTTGCAAATTTTATTCTTTCAGTTGCAAATGATACTTTAAAAGTTGCAAATTCATCGGTAAACGAATTGGATAGCCGCTTTCAATCCTTTTATTATTTCAAAAACTAATGCTCGATCATCAATTTGAGTTGCAAATTTTTTTATTTACAAATATCAATGATACAATATAAAAACAAAAATCCGGCCAAAGCCGGATTTTTATTCTTTTACACGATGAATTTTAACATCTTTCAATAATTGTGATACAACATAACCCGCCATGATAAGACCTGCTACGGAAGGGACAAACGCATTCGAAGATGGCGGCATTTTAGCTTTTCTAATTTCGGATTGATCATTACCGACTCGTTGTCGTACATCTTCGCGGATGACAATTGGACTTTCGTCGGAGAAAACAACAGGGATTCCTTTTTTTATTCCTTCTTTTTTTAATCTTGTGCGAATTACTTTTGCGATAGGATCTGTATGTGTTTTAGAAATATCAGCAATTTTAAATCGAGTAGGGTCCATTTTATTCGCAGCACCCATGCTTGAAATTATTGGAATATTACGTTTTAAACATTCTTTCATTAAATGAATTTTATAAGAAATCGTATCAGAAGCATCTATAACAAAATCAGGCTGATAACTAAAAAATTCTTCATACGTATCTTCTGTGTAAAACATTTTTAAAGCAATGACTTCACATTCTGGATTTATGTCTTTAATTCTTTCTTTCATTAAATCCACTTTTGGTTGACCGATGGTAGATAACAAGGCGTGAATTTGACGATTAATATTCGTTATATCAACATCATCTTTATCTACAAGAATTAATCGACCGACACCAGATCTTGCAAGAGCCTCTACTGCAAATGATCCGACTCCACCTACACCTAAAATTGCTACAGAGCTATTTTTCAAAAGTTCTAATCCTTCTTTTCCAATCGCTAATTCATTTCTAGAAAATTGATGAAGCATCATATCACTCCAATTTGTAGTTTAACAAGAAAAAAATATACCAAATCGAGAACGAAAATCAATAAAAAACCATAAAAAAATCCCCATTATTTTGGGGAAGTACTAATAATTCGAAAAGTCCCAATAGTGCCGTAGCTTTACAAACCAACGTTTTGAACCCGCTCTCGGCAGGTGGGTGTCCTGTTCAATACTTCCGTAAGTCCCTCTCTTCGTAGGAGGGCATTTACTCCATATCGAAACGCGAGACTCCCTTCGTTGTGATTGTTCGGTCAAAACTTGGATCAACCACGAGCACATCAGGACTTTGCGTAATGATTATTTGTATTTTATCATATAAAAAATCAAAGTTTCAATATGATATCAGTGGAAAATGATTACAGTTCTTTTTCTGCTTTTAATAATAAATGTAACTCATCTAATTGAGATTTACTAACTGTACTTGGTGCATCCGTTAATAAATCACTTGCACTAGCTGTTTTCGGGAAGGCAATCGTATCTCTTAAATTGCTTCTACCTGCCAACAACATAACAATTCGATCCAACCCTAATGCGATTCCGCCATGTGGAGGAGTTCCATATTCGAACGCTTCAAGTAAAAATCCGAATTGTTCTTTAGCTTCCTCTATAGTAAATCCTAAAACTTTAAACATTTTTTCTTGAATGTCTTTTTCGTATATACGGATGGATCCTCCACCTAATTCATAACCATTTAAAACTAAGTCATAGGCTTGTGCACGAACTTTATCAGGATCCGTTTCTAATAATGGAATATCCTCTCTAACTGGCATTGTAAACGGATGATGAGCAGCATAATATCGTTTCGTTTCTTCGTCGTATTCTAACAATGGCCAATCAGTTACCCATAAGAAATTTAGTTTACTTTCATCAATCAATCCAAGTTCTTTTCCAAGCTTTAAACGAAGGGCACCAAGCGCATCATGGACGACGTCTTTTTTGTCAGCAACAAATAGTAATAAATCTCCTGTTTCTGCTTCTAAAATATTCATTAATTGACTGCCTGTTTCATCTTGGAAGAATTTTGAGATTGGACCTTTGAGTCCATCCTGTTCCACTTTCATCCAAGCAAGTCCTTTTGCCCCATAAATTCCAACAAATTCTGTTAAAGCATCTATATCTTTTCTTGAATAAGTAGAACTATGACCTTTTACATTGATTGCTTTCACCATACCTCCGTTTTCAACAGTAGAAGAAAATACTTTAAAGGAAGAATGGCGAACGACTTCTGATACATCAATTAATTCCATTCCAAATCTTGTATCTGGTTTATCTGAACCAAATCTGGCCATTGCTTCATCGTATGACATACGTGGAAACGGCGTTTCAATTTTTATTCCCTTTACTTTCTCTACCACCGAACTCATCATTCGTTCAGTCAATTGAATAATATCTTCTTGCGTCAAAAAGCTAGTTTCAATATCAATTTGTGTAAATTCCGGTTGACGATCTGCTCTTAAATCTTCATCACGGAAGCAGCGGGCAATTTGATAATAACGATCAAATCCTGCCACCATTAACAACTGTTTAAATATCTGTGGAGATTGCGGCAATGCATAAAATTCCCCAGGATGAACACGACTTGGAACTAAATAGTCACGAGCTCCTTCAGGTGTGCTTTTTGTTAAAATCGGAGTCTCAATATCAATAAATCCTTCTCCATCAAGAAATTGACGAACAGCTTTCGTTGTTTCATGACGTAATTTAATCGTTTCAAACATAACTGGACGTCTTAAATCTAAGTAGCGATATTTTAAACGTACATCTTCAGAAACGTCGGTTTCGTTAGAGATAACAAATGGAGGCGTTTTCGCTTCGTTTAAAATAACAACTTTTTCTGTTTTTATTTCAATCGTACCTGTTTTTAGTTTAGGATTGACTGTTCCTTCTTCCCTAGGTACAACCGTTCCTTCGATATGTAATACATATTCTGAACGAATATTTTCAGCAATTTCTAAAGCTTCTTTTGATACATCAGGATTAAAGACAATTTGAACGATTCCAGTACGGTCCCTTAAGTCAATAAAGATGAGACCTCCTAAGTCTCTTCGTTTTTGCACCCATCCTTTTAAAACGACACGTTCCCCAATTTGTTGTTCTGTAATCTCACCACAATAATAGGTTCTTCCTAACATGGTTATCCTCCTTATTCATAGATGGTTGGGAAATATTTAGCAAATTGATTGAGTTCAATTTCCGTTTGTTGTCCGGTTTCCATGTTTTTAACGTTCACTCGATTTTCTTTCACTTCTGTTTCTCCTAATATAGCAACATATTTCGCTTTTAAGCGATCGGCTGCTTTTAATTGAGCTTTCATTTTTCTGTCCATATAGTCCATATCTGCATAATAGCCGGCTTTTCTAATTGAATGTAATAAATTCACAGCATATTCTTTTGCCTCTTCGCCGATGGTTACAAAATACAAATCTAGAACATAATCATGGTTAAATTCGACATTTTCAGCTTTTAATGCAGCAATTAATCGTTCAATACTGAATGCAAAACCGATACCAGGTGTATTTGGCCCATCCATTTCTTCCACAAGACCATTGTATCTTCCACCACCACAGAGAGTTGTTATCGCACCAAAACCTTCTGCATTACTCATGATTTCAAAAGCAGTATGATTATAATAATCAAGCCCACGGACAAGTGTAGGGTCAACTTCATAATCGATATTTAAACGTTTCAAATAAGAAAGAACTTTTTCAAAGTATTCCTTTGATGAATCATTTAAGTAGTCTAAGATGGAAGGAGCTGTTTTCATTAACGGATGTTCGCGATCTTTTTTACAGTCTAAAATTCGCAAAGGATTTTTTTCTAATCGCGCTTGGCAATCTAAGCAAAATTCATGAATGCTTGGTTGAAAATGATTAATTAGTGCTTGGCGATGAGATATTCTACTCTCTCGATCCCCTAAGCTATTAATTTTTAATACAAGGCCTTTTAAACCAAATTCTTTATATAAATCCATGGCAAGAGAAATCACTTCAGCATCAATAGCTGGATCTTCGCTGCCAAGTGCTTCTACTCCAAACTGAACAAATTGACGGAATCTTCCTGCTTGAGGACGTTCATAACGGAACATCGGCCCCATATAATACAATTTCACCGGTTGATTTGGATCGCCGTACATTTTTTGTTCGATAAAAGAACGTACGACTGGTGCTGTTCCTTCAGGTCTAAGGGTTAAACTTCTTCCACCTCGATCCTCAAAGGTATACATTTCTTTTTGAACAATATCGGTTGTTTCGCCGACACCTCTCAAAAATAATTCCGTATGTTCAAACATCGGAGTTCGAATTTCGTGGTAATTGTATCGCTTACAAATGTTTCTTAACGTTGATTCTATGTGCTGCCATAAATAAGAATCTCTTGGTAATATATCTTGAGTTCCTCTTGGAATTTGTATAGGCATTTTCTTTCCTCCTTTATTAAAACTCAATAAAAAAACTCTCATCCCTTGCCAAACGACAAGGGACGAGAGTGCTCTCGCGGTGCCACCCTTATTGAAGACAATCATGCCTTCCACTTTTTCAGTTAACGCCTGCTAACGTCCATCCCCTACTTCCTTCGGGGTGAATCCTCCGGAGTGTCTTTCATTATGTCATCATGTAGAAATGCTTTCAGCCACGGCATTTCCTCTCTGTACACTTGTTTCATAACTACTTTTCTCCATCAACGGATCATATTTATTCTTGTATGATTATATAATCATACGAACGTTCACACCAATTGTCAAGTCTTTTCAGGAACGTCCTAAATGTTTTTTTAACTTTTTGACGTCTCGCATCGTTAGCCCAAATTCTGATGCTAACTCAAAATTTGTGGAGTAGGACTCTTTTTCGATAAAGTCATGAAAGTTAATTCCAAAAATATTTGTAGACTCTAAATGTGATTTTTCTTTTCTTTCGTTTAAACGCATGAACCCCCATCCTTTCAGTGTTCTATTATTTAGCATTGCCTGTTCATCGAAAAAAATTTCATGATTCTAAAAGGGGATTCATAAATCATCAAGAATACATATAAATATTTCCAAACATCGAAATACCTATAAAATGTTTAGAAAAAATATCGATATAAATAATGTTTCAACTCTATTTTTGGTTTTTATTAAAATACCAATCTCAAACAAAAGGAGAGGTGGAACGAATGAAAGCTATTCAAACTTTTTTAAAAAAATTTAGGGAAAGTAAAATAAAAGAACAGAAGCGAGCGGAATTGCTCAAAAAACATACGATAATTATATAGTTTTAGGTGTCTATAATGCGGACGATTTAGAGTCCTTTTGCGAAGGACTTGACCAAATGAAATATTTTTATCCTAGGACGGAGGAAATGATTCGTAATTTTCTCCATGATGGAGGGGTAGTACTTTCTCCAAAAGAAAGTCAACTTCTTCATGAAGAACTTATTGATGGGAAATGTAGATTTTTATTTTCCCTTAAAAATCGCTTAACATACAAAAATGATTTTCTTGATTCGAATTTTCATTAAACAAAAGTTATTGAAAAAGCTACTTGGGATTAGTGGTTTCTTCGAGAATGACAACAAATATGAGGAATTCGTTGAAAAAAATTAAATCATAGAAGAATTTCTTTTTAAATGGTACGATTAGAATATGGAAAATTTTTCATGAAAAGGAGCGCAAAAAATGAGAGCAAAGGTTTTGACTTGGACTATCATCGTATTGATTTTCGCATCCTTTTTACCACAAAATATTGCTTTTTCATCGACGAATCAAATAAGGGTGAATGCAGATGTATTAAATGTTCGCTCTGGCCCGGGTTTAACATATTCAGTGGTAGCAACTGTGAGTAAAGGTGAAAAATATACAATCGCTCAACAAAAAGGAGATTGGATCGAAATTAAACTTTCCTCCAATAAAAAAGGATGGGTTGCCAGTTGGTACGTGGATGTACTATCCAGTCAATCAGCAAATGGAAATGAAGGTATCGTTACAACAGACGGATTACGAATCAGAAAAGGACCTGGAACCAATTATGGAATAGTCGGACATTTATATAAAAATGAACGTGTTAAAATTTTGAAAAAATCAGGAACATGGTTTGAAGTTTTATATAATGGAAAAAACGGCTGGGTATCTAGTGAATTTGTTAACGTATCAAAGAATTCAAATCCTAAATCTCCATCACAATTGACAGGGACTGTAACAGCAGATTTGTTAAATGTTCGTAATCAGCCTACATTACAAGGAATGATTATAGGAACATTGAAGAAAAATCAAACCGTCACCATTCACACTGAACAAAACAATTGGTATCAAATTACTTATAATAATGCGAAAGCTTGGGTTAGTAAAGACTATGTATCTACTAATAGCCATACAAATGTGGACAAGCCTGTTGAAAGTTATGGGAAAGTTACCGCGTCTATCCTAAATGTTCGAAATAGTCATTCATTTAATGCACCAGTCGTTGGAACGGTAACTATGAATAGTACATATAAACTATTGGAGGAAAAAAATAATTGGTACAAAATTGAATACGCGAAAAATCAATACGGATGGGTTGCAGGATGGTATATAGAAATTATTCAACAAGAAAATAAAGGAAACAATAAAGGTACCATCACACTACTCTATGATGGAACGAATATTCGGAAAGGTCCTGGAACCAATCATCCAGTCATTACCATTGCTAACAAAGGAGAACAATATAAAATCTTAAACTATGAAAATGATTGGTATGAAATCTCATTACCAAACGGTCAAAAAGGATTTGTAGCCGGTTGGATCGTAACCGTTAATGGAACGAGTCCAAGTACAACAAAACCAGGAACAACATCCAACTTGAAAGGTAAAACAATCGTTATTGATCCAGGGCATGGTGGAGAAGATGGAGGAACTATCGGCACAAAAGGTACAATTGAAAAGGATTTAACATTACGTACTTCAAATGCTATAAGCAATCAATTAAAAGCAGCAGGTGCGAATGTTATATTAACGAGAACGAATGATAAGTATGTGTCTTTAAGCGATCGCGTTAGTTTCTCTCATTATTACGGTGCCGATGCCTTTATTAGTATCCATTATGATAGTTTTTCAGATCAATCTGTTCACGGTATTACAAGTTACTATTATCACGAATTTCAAAAACCTTTAGCTCAAAGCATTCAAAATTCATTAAAACAATCGACAGGTCTTTATGATCGTGGTGTAAAATTTGGAAACTACCATGTATTAAGAACCAATCAGCAACCATCTGTATTATTAGAACTAGGATTTCTTACAAATCCAGTTGAAGAAATGACTGTATCCACATCGTCTTATCATCAATCCGTCGCCTTAGGAATATTAAATGGACTGAATGCATATTTTAAATAAATGAAAAAAAGATGTCCTTTCATTCATCGAGGACATCTTCTTATTTTGCACACATTGAAAAACACATTTTTCAATGTGCCTCATTTTTCTTACCTCTAGTATGGATCCATAAAAACCTCTCTTTAGGAGGTTTTTCTTACAAAATCAGAGCTATCTAGTATAAGGGTAACTGGACCGTCATTGATCAATTCAACGTTCATCATTTCACCGAATCGGCCTGTTTCAACATGAATTCCTTTTTCTCTTAAACAACGATTAAAGTATTCGTATAGTTCATTCGCAATTTCTGGTTTTGCAGCATTCATGAAATTTGGACGTCTACCTTTTCGACAATCCCCGTATAGTGTAAATTGAGAAACGGATAAAATAGAACCGTTAACATCTTTTATCGAAACATTCATTTTTCCTTGATCGTCCTCAAAAACCCTTAAACCACTTATTTTATCTGCAAGAACTTCAGCATCTTTTTCTGTATCGTCATGTGTAACCCCGACAAGAAGGACAAAACCAAAATCAATTTTTCCAACAATTTCGTTGTTTACTTTCACACATGCATGTTTCGATCTTTGTAGAACGACTTTCATTTCCTTAACTCCCTAGTTAATTCATAATTCTTCGAACGGAATAAATGTCTGGAATTTGCTTAATTCTATCCACAACTTTTTGTAAATGACTAATATTATGAATAGAAATGGACATGGTAATCGTTGCCATTTTACTTCGATCAGATTTCCCAGATACAGCTGTAATATTCGTTTTCGTTTCATTTACCGCTTGAAGGACTTCATTTAATAATCCGCGGCGATCGTAGCCACTAATTTCTATATCAACATTATATTCTTTACGATCTCCAGCATAAGACTCCCATTCCACTTCAATTAACCGTGCTTTATCCTCGTCGGACTGTATATTGGGACAATCCGTCCTATGAACAGAAACTCCTCTTCCTTTCGTAATAAATCCAACAATATCATCACCAGGAATCGGATTACAACATCTGGATAGTCGGATAAGTAAATTATCAATACCTTTGACACGTACACCTGCATCTCTTTTACGATGTGGAATCGGTTTGATTTCATTAACTTTAGAAACAATCTCTGGTACTTGATCTAACTCTCTTTGTTTTCTTAATTTCTCCGTTAAACGGTTTGCTACTTGAATGGCTGTAATCCCGTTATATCCAACAGCAGCATACATATCTTCAATATTGGAAAAATTAAACTTTTCTGCTACTCGTTTTAAATTTTCTTGAGTCATGACGTCTTTAAGTTCGAATTCCATATTTCGAACTTCTTTTTCAATCATTTCTCTTCCTTTTTCAACATTTTCTTCTCTTTGTTGTTTTTTGAAAAATTGGCGAATTTTATTTTTTGCTTGTGAAGTTTGAGCAAGTTTCAACCAGTCTTTACTTGGACCATAAGAATGTTTCGACGTTAAAATTTCTACTATGTCTCCCGTTTTTAACTTATAATCTAAAGGAACAATTTTTCCATTAATTTTGGCTCCTATCGTTTTATTTCCAATTTCGGAATGGATCCGATAGGCAAAATCAATTGGAACTGATCCGGACGGCAGTTCAATGACATCTCCTTTTGGCGTAAAAATATAGACCATATCGGAAAATAAATCGATTTTTAATGATTCCATAAATTCTTCAGCATTCGCCGAGTCATTTTGGAATTCTAATATTTCCCTAAACCAAGATAACTTTTTATCCAATGTCGTTCGATCTTGCGGACTTTTCCCTTCTTTATATGCCCAATGGGCTGCAATCCCGAACTCAGCAATGTGATGCATTTCAAAAGTTCGTATTTGCACCTCAAGTGGATCACCTTTTGGCCCAATGACAGTTGTATGAAGAGATTGATACATGTTAGGCTTTGGCATCGCAATATAATCTTTAAATCGACCCGGCATTGGTTTCCAACAAGTGTGAATGATTCCTAAAACGGCATAACAATCTTTAATACTTTCAACGATAATACGGACCGCTAACAGATCATAAATTTCATTAAATTGTTTATTTTGCATGACCATTTTTCGGTATATACTATAAATATGTTTTGGTCTACCAGTAATTTCTGCTTTAATCGAGACTTCATTTAATCTCGTCCGCATTTCTTCAATGACTTCATCTAAATACCGTTCTCTTTCCGCTCTTTTTTTCTTCATTAAGTTAACAATTCGATAATATTGTTGAGGATTTAAATACCTTAACGCTGTATCTTCTAATTCCCATTTTATTTTTGAAATCCCTAAACGATGGGCAAGAGGAGCAAAAATTTCTAATGTTTCATTAGCAATTCGTCTTTGTTTTTCTTCCGGCAAGTGTTTTAATGTTCTCATATTATGAAGACGGTCAGCCAATTTAATTAAAATGACTCGAATATCTTTCGCCATTGCTACAAACATTTTCCGGTGATTTTCCGCTTGCTGCTCCGCATGAGATTTATATTTGATTTTCCCTAATTTTGTAACACCATCAACAAGCATAGCTATTTCATTGCCAAACTCTTGTTTTATTTCTTCAATAGAAACATTCGTATCTTCAACGACATCATGAAGGAAACCAGCAGCCACTGTGGATGGGTCCATCTCTAAATCTGCTAAAATTCCTGCTACTTGGACAGGGTGTAAAATGTATTGTTCACCAGATTTTCTATACTGCCCTCGATGAGCTTTTTCCGCAAATTCATAGGCTTTCTTTACTAACGCAACATGATGTTCGTTCAAATATTCACTTGTTCGCTCAAACACTTGATTCGCTGTTAACACGGTCTCAGTAGCCATGAAATCACCTTATTAAATGCATTATTTTTCTTTATTTCCGTTTATTTTATTTCTCTTATATTAAAAAGTTTATAAATTTGTGAAAATTAATTGTCCGGGAAATGAACTTTACTAATTGTTACTATTATCGAAAAAAAATGCTCCTTTGTAAAGTGAAAAATCATCCAAGCCCTTTTTTTTATTGATATTTTCACATTTTCCTCGTATTTATACCTGTTGCACAGAGAATGTATAAAAAATGGAAAAGCTCGGGAAATACCAAGCTTTTCCTAAAATTAATACTCCATTAATGCTAAAATATCATAGCCTTCTAATTTGCTTCTTCCATTTAAATAAGATAATTCAATTAAAAATGCAATTCCTGCTACAACTCCTCCTAATTGTTCTACCAACTTGATTGTAGCTTCAATTGTACCACCAGTAGCTAATAGGTCATCGGTGATGAGTACTCTCTGACCAGGTTTAATTGCATCTTTATGAATGGTTAAAACGTCTTTCCCATACTCTAATCCGTATTCAACTTTTATCGTTTCTCGAGGAAGTTTTCCTTCTTTTCGAACAGGTGCAAAGCCGACACCAAGGGCATATGCAACTGGACAACCGATAATAAAACCTCGAGCTTCTGGACCAACAACGATATCGATTTCTTTTTCCTTTGCATATTTGACAATTTCATCGGTAGCATATTTGAATGCAGTTCCGTTATCCATTAACGTTGTAATATCTTTAAAACGAATGCCTGGTTTTGGCCAATCTTCTACAATTGTAACATATTGCTTTAAATCCATTGTAAGTTCCTCCCGTTCTTCGACACAGAAAACACATGTGTGTCAAACCAATTTTTCAATTCAGCGTAATTTGAATAAAGTAGTTCTTGTTCTAATTGATATTTTTCTAACTTATCTTGATATATTTTTGATTCTGTTAAATCTCTTTTTTGCTTAATATAAGTTAAACGAATAGTACCTTGATCATCAATTTGTGCGATGTTAAGTTCTTGGAATACATTAGCCATAAACTCAACCGTTTCTTTTGTCCAACCTCTATATTTTGCCAATTCTTCAGCATGACGTTTTAAATCAAATGAACTGCGTTTGGCAAGAAATGAGTAAAACCATTTGAAATAATCCCTTGTTGGAAATATGCTAAGGAAGTGTTCATTTTTATGATAAAATCTTGCATAAATCCTTTCAACATCTTTCCCATATAACAAATAAACAAGAATGTCTTTTTTTGTTGGTAAATCAGCAAGGACGATGTTACGATGATGGAATAAAAAGTTTCTAGCCATTTCATCATCTTGTATCCATATAACATTGGACGAAGTCTGATTTAATCCGATGGCATTAATCGTTTCCTGTTGAAAAACAACAATTGTACTATCGCTTAGTGGTATTTTATGGATCCAGGCTTCAGCTTTTTGGTTACCACGTATATCAAATAATTGCCATTCGTCAATTTTGATATCAGATAAAAACACCTGGGGTTTTCTTCGATTATTCCATTCATTAATCCCTAATTCTCCAATCACCGAAGCTTTTGCTAACGGGGAAATATGATCTGCCACTTCGCCATTTCCAAATGATACGGCATCTACCTGAATAGATTCTTTGCATAATAGCGCTTTTAAATGGGAAGAATCCGCACCTATTTTTCTCACAGATTGTAATTCTACATCCTGTATTAATACTTTTGGCTTAGGATTCCCTACCCCAAAAGGAGATAACAGTTGGATTTGCTCAATCGCTTCAATAGTTATATCCTCAAGTTTTGCTTCATAATCCAGTTCCACTAATGGAATAAAATCCTCTTCCGATAGTTGTTCGAATGCCAAATCGATAAGCCGCTCTCTCAATGGTTCAACATGTTCAATTGGGAGCGTCATCCCAGCTGCCATCGGATGTCCCCCGAAATGTGATAATAGATCTTTACAATTAGATAAGTTTTTATATAAATCGAATCCTGGTATACTTCGGGCTGACCCTTTAGCTTCTTGTTTCTCTTCATCATAAGAAAACACAATAACTGGTCGGTAAAAAGCTTCTACCAATTTAGAAGCGACAATCCCTATAACTCCTTGATGCCAATTGTAATCACCAACGATGATAACGGGGTGATCATTTGCCAAACATACTTCTTGTGCTTGTTTCGATGCTTTTTCAAACAATTCTTGTACAATTTTTTGTCTCGTTTGATTCAGGTCATTTAATTCTTCAGCAAGCTCACGACTTCGACTAACGTCTTGTGTAGTTAGCAGTTCTACGACAAATGATGCATGTTCTAATCTACCAGCTGCATTTACTCTAGGAGCTATCCCAAATCCGATTCCATCTTCATCTACTTCCAACTGGGAAATCCCCGCAATTTTCATTAATTGGATTAAGCCAGGGCGTTTTGTTATTTTTAACTGTTCAATTCCCTTTTTTACAATAATTCGATTTTCGTCCAACAATGGAACTAAATCCGCTATAGTACCGATAGCAGCTAAATCCAATAAATTCTCATCTACTCCACCAAGCAATGCGGTCGCTAATTTAAAGGAAACGCCAACTCCA
The DNA here is from genome assembly GCF_057747715.1 of Bacillus sp. JST-5. Lineage (NCBI taxonomy): Bacteria > Bacillati > Bacillota > Bacilli > Caryophanales > Bacillaceae > Bacillus > Bacillus sp. JST-5. The sequence goes on from NZ_JBYLHW010000008.1 coordinate 36,059, forward strand.
GCTAAATCTCGAAACGGATAGTTTGAATCTTCCCGTTTAGGATGAACGATAGCAAGCGCATCTGGTAAAACAGGACCGGGTTCATGATGATCAGTAATTATTAAATCCATTTGTAAATTTTTTGCTACCATTGCCTCATGAAGTGCAGATATTCCCGTGTCCACAGTAATGATTAATGATACCCCTTGTTCATGAGCTTTTTGAAAAGCTTTTTCGTTCGGACCATAGCCTTCTGTAAAGCGATTCGGTATGTAGAAATCGACGATAGCTCCCATTTTTTTTAATGTTTCAAGTAATATTGCCGTACTAGTTACACCATCTGCATCATAGTCACCAAAAATTAATATCTTTTCCTGTTTGGCGATGGCTGTTTTTATTCTTTCGACAGCTATATCCATATCCGGTAATAGAAATGGATCATGAAAATGATTTTCTTCAAATAAAAAATACCGTGCCGATTCAACGGTTTTAAAGCCACGGTTGATTAACAATGTTGATACGAGAGGTGTTAACTGTAAACTTTTCTCTAACATTCCCGATATTTCGTGATCCGTCGGATGAACGATCCAACGTGATTTCGGTCTTAACATAGACTTTCACCTCTTTTAGCCTTTTTTATTATACAAAAGAGGTGAAATCGTTTCAATGAAGAAAATTTGCTGAAGGAGATGTTGCTACTCATCCTTGTCATTTGGATTATATGGATTAATGTGAACAAAGACATTTTCAACTTGATTCAATGTTAATAGTTCTTGCTTCACTTTTTTTCCAATTTTATGTCCTTCCTCTACCGTAATATAGGGATCCACAGATACTTTAATATCGACGATGACATAATGACCATGTTCCCTTGCATGAAGTTCGTTAATTTCCATTACTCCGGGAATATTTTTTACTATTTGCCGCATTTCCACAGTATCTTCTTCATGAAGAACATGGTCTAAAGTATTATGAATGGATTCAGCTCCTAATTTCCAAGCTAATCGGATAATAAATATGGAGACAATTATTCCTGCTAAAGGGTCTGCATAAATAAGCCAGTCGATATTGAAATAGTCACCTAAAATGGCACTTCCTACTCCTACTAAAGCAGCAAAGGAAGCGATGACATCGGAACGATGATCATAGGCATTCACCAATAATGCGTCACTATTAAGCTTTTTCCCTAAAGCATAATTGTATCGAAACATTGCTTCTTTAATAATCATTGAAAATATTAAAGCATAGACGGCATAAATTTTAGGTGCTTCCATCGGTTGAAAAAATGCAGAAAATGATGATTGCGCTATTTCAATTCCTACTAAAAATAAGAGTACAGCTACAATAATAGCGGCAATAGATTCAGCCTTCCCGTGCCCGTATGGGTGATCGCGATCCGGAGGTCGCTTTGCTGCCCTCAATCCGATAAATACTGCAATGGAACCTGCAACATCTGAAGCAGAATTAGCTGCATCTGCAATTAATGCTTTACTTCCTGAAAGCATCCCAATGATCCCTTTTATTAAAGCTAAAAATAAATTTCCACAAACCCCGATGATTGCTCCTAATTCCGCTTCTTTAAATCTTTGTTTCTTATCCAATTCTTGTCTTCCTTCCGTTTAAGAAGTTCTCCATTATAACACCATGATAGTTTTCCCATTAACTTAATAAAGTACCAAAAAAAATGCCGGAATCACCGGCATTTTATACTTGTGGTTGGTCGGAATATTTTTTCTTTTCTTTGTAAGTAATAATAGTTCCTTTTTTCTTCAATTCTTTTCCTTTCCAAACTAACCAAACTTGTGCCGCAATGAATAAGGAAGAATATGTACCTGCAATTAACCCGATTAATAATGCGAAAGAGAAATTTTTGATGGACTCACTTCCAAATATTAATAAAGCAACGACGACGAATACTACCGTTAAAACGGTGTTGATGGAACGGGTTAATGTTTGTCTCAAACTGCTATTGACAATATCCACAAGTTCTTTAAACTGTTTAATTCTTCTTTTTCTTTTCATATGCGCACGAATGCGGTCAAATGTAACAATCGTATCGTTAATGGAATATCCGATAACAGTTAATACCGCAGCGATAAACGTTAAATCAACTTCAAATCGAACGATGGAAAACACTGCAAGAATTACAAACGCATCATGCAATAATGCAAGTACGGATGCTACAGCCATTTTTATTTCAAATCGAAGCGTTACATAAATGATAATACCAATGGCAGCGATGATAACACCAATTATTGCATTTTTCGCTAACTCTTTACCAACGGTTGGTGTCACGGCACTTACATTCGGTTCGTGTCCATATTTTTCAGAGAAATGATTTTTTAATTCAGCAATTTCATCTTTGTTTAAAACCCCTTTATATCTAACCGCTGCTATTTCATCCTTTTCACCAGCTAAAACGATATCATCTGTTTGAATATCCAGTCTATTTAATTCTTCTTTAATTTCAGCTGTAGATAAAGACTTGTCCGCAACTATTTCAATTCTAGTACCACTTGAAAAGTCAATTCCTAAGTTTAATTTTAACGTGAACAGTAAAATAACACCGACGATTATAAGGACGGAAGAAAAGGTAAAGAATTTTTTATGATGTTTCACTAGATCCCACTTGTCAAATCTCGTTGGAAGTTCTAGCGTGTCATATCCTTCCGCAATATCTTTTATATCTTCTTTTTTAACGCCAAACCATCCATATCGTTTATTAAACATTTTACTTTGAATTAATAAACCAAGTAAAATTCTTGAACCGTAAACAGCTGTAATAAAACTTACTAATATACTTACAATGAGCATTGTAGCAAACCCTTTTACAGAGCTTGTCCCGTAAATAAATAATACTATTGCTGCAAGGATAGTAGTTAAGTTTGCATCAAGTATAGTTGCTAAAGAAGTTTTATTTCCTTCAGTAAACGCTGCTTTTAATGATCTTCCCACTTTAATTTCTTCTTTTAATCGTTCGTATGTAAGAATATTTGCATCGACTGCCATTCCTACTCCTAAAAGAAGTGCGGCAATTCCCGGTAACGTTAATACAGCATTCATCCAATCAAATACAACTAATATTAGATAGATATAAACTGATAGGGTAATAACAGCAATAACACCTGGTAAGCGATAATATAGAATCATAAATAAAAAGATTAATGCAACACCAATAATTCCAGCAAAAACTGTACTTTGTAACGCTTTTTCACCAAATTGCGCACCTACGGATGTGGAATATTCTTCTACTAGTTTCACCGGTAATGATCCAGCATTTAATAAATTTGCTAGCGTTTGTGCTTCTTCTGGAGTAAAAGAGCCTCTAATTTCTACGTTATTCGTTCTTAACACTTGATCGACTGAAGGTGCAGAGATAAATTTCGGATCATCTTTCAATTTTTCCGCTTGATAAGAATCTTTTCCTTCTTCAAAATCAAGCCAAATAACCATAACATTTTCGCTTTGTTTCAACACATGTTCCGTCGCTTCAGCAAATTTTTCAGCATCTTTAATTTCTAAAGTAACGTTTGGTTTCCCTGCTTGATCAAATGATTGCTTTGCAGAGCCTTGGACAATATCCGTTCCATCTAATAGTTTTTTATCATTGGCATCTCGAAACGTTAAATAAGCGGTTGTTGATAAAATTTCCCTCGCTTGATTTTGATCCTCAACACCAGCGAGCTGAACGCGAATACGATTGTTGCTTTCAATTTGTATATTCGGCTCACTCACTCCTAAGACGTTAATACGTTCATTAAGCGCTTCAGCGGTGCTTGCCAAAGCCTTTTCATCAATTTTTTGCCCTTTTTCTACCGGTTCTACTTTATATAAAACTTCAAACCCACCTTGGAGGTCTAATCCAAGTTTAATATTCTTTAATACCCCATTTGTTGTTAATCCCATCAAACTTCCTAATAACACAATGATGAGAAAAAACGCTACGATGCGACTTCTCTTTACCATGCTGTACGGTCCTCCCTTTAACGTGCAAAACAATATTAATAGTTTCATTATGAATTAGCAAAATTTTCATGTCAAACATTACTTTAACAATTCTTTTAAGTCGTCAGAACTCAATACGCTTGAAGGAGTTTGGAAAGCTTCGACTGTAATAAATGTCATATATTCTTGGATCCTTACCGACAATATATCGTTTACAAGTTTATGTAACTGTATGTCATCTTCTTTTAATTTTCTCCATTTTTTCATTAATAAAAATTTCCAAATATCATCCTCTTGAACACTTTCATATCCAAGTATTTCAAATTCATTCAATTTGCTCAAAATGGCCGGCTTCAATTGATCCCTTAACGATTCCAACATTTTTGTGCTTTCCAATTCAAACACTCCTTTAGTTTTAACAACTTGTCATTCTTTGTCCAACCAGTTGCATATATATCAATTGTATAAAAAAATTCCAATTTTGAGAAGGCAGGGAACATAATGTCAAAGTTTATAAAAGGAACTCTCATTTTACTTGCTGCCGGATTTATTACCCGAATTTTAGGCTTTATTAATAGAATTGCTATTGCACGTCTTCTAGGAGAAGAAGGTGTCGGTTTATATATGATGGCTTACCCTACGTTTATATTAGTTGTCACCATTACACAACTTGGATTACCGGTAGCTATTTCAAAACGTGTCGCCGAGGCAGAAGCAAAAAAAGATTCTCGAAAGGTTAAAAAAATACTTGTCGTCTCATTAACAACAACATTATCCCTATCTATTATTTTTACCCCATTATTAATGTTCGGAGCTCCTATTATCGCTGATCAAATTTTTACCGATCAACGAACGTTATATCCGTTATTGGCAATATCACCGATTGTTCCTATCATTGCCGTGTCATCAGTGTTGAGAGGATATTTTCAAGGAAAACAAAACATGAAACCTTCCGCAATATCTCAAGTAATTGAGCAAGCAGTAAGGATCGGGTTTATCTTTTATTTCACGCATTTACTTTATCCATATGGAATTGAGTATGCTGCTAGTGGTGCGATGGCGGCATCCATTATTGGAGAACTCGTTTCCTTACTATATTTAGCAACCATGTTTAAGTTAAAAAAACATTTTCCAATGAGAAAAAATTTTTTCCGTGCTTTGAACAAAAGTAAAGGAATTTTTAAGGAACTAATGAGCATTGCGTTGCCAACCTTGGGCAGTAGGATGATTGGGTCCATTTCTTGGTTTTTAGAACCAATTGTCGTCACGCACAGTTTAGCTTTAGCGGGTATCACGACAGTGGTTGCTACAAAACAATATGGTGCGTTAACGGGCTTTGCGATGCCATTATTATTGTTACCTTCTTTTATCACCTTTGCCTTAAGTACGGCTCTTGTTCCATCTATTAGTGAAGCTTATGCGTTAAAAAATTTAAAGTTAGTAGAAAATCGGCTTCAACAAGCCATCAAGTTTGTACTTATTTGCGGAGGACTTTCATCTGTTGTTTTATATGTTTTAGCTGAACCATTGATGGAATTCCTCTACCATTCCACAAACGGAGCAATATTTTTAAAACTAATGGCCCCATTTTTTATCCTTTATTACATACAAGGACCGCTCCAAGCCGTGTTACAAGCGTTAGATTTAGCTAAAGCTGCCATGATTAATAGCATTTTTGGAAACATCATAAAAATCGGCTGCATCTTTATGTTGGCGTCCCATCCATCATTTGGAATTATTGGGGCCGCTCTTGGCATCGTTGTCGGAATGATGGTTACAACATTGCTTCATTATGCGACTGTATTAAAAACGATTCCTATTACTTTCTTTGTCCGCCAATTTTTTAAAATCATCGGTTCTATCATCATCACTGGAGTTTGTGGAATTTATTTATTTACTGCTATAAAGCCAATGATACCTTTAATCGCATCCATTACTGTTTCCATTGTTGGGATGGTTTGTTTCTATTTCATCATTCTTTTTGTCCTACGGGTTATAAATTTTTCAGAAATAAAACGAATAATCTTGATGATTCATCCATCTATGAAATAAATAGTTATAACTCCACTTGCGCGTGGAGTTATTTTTCATCTATATAAAATTTTCCGTTATAATAGCTGCAAAAAGAAATGTTTTTTATATCCTTATAGCCTTTTGAATGTAGCTTTTGTGTTAACCAATCGATTGTTTGATTCATTTTCCGTAAGTTTTCTTCTTGAATTTCTCCATCTAAAATTAACGGTACGGCATATCCTCCTACATTTGAATCTTTTTCTTTTTTAAATACGGAAAGTTTTCCTGAAGGTTCTAAAATAGCAAACTCTACATCTGCAATATTTTTTACTTCGTTTTCTCTTAGTTGTAAAAGTAAATCATCAAAATTATATCTTTGCCTTTTCATTTCTTTCTCATCGATTTTTCCATTTTGAATAATCACAGACGGTCGCCCATCGATGAGATCCCGAACTCTCTTACTTTTTAACGATATAAAAGCCAAGACTATTTGAATTCCCATTAAGACAAACATAGGAATGATCGTTTTAAAAATGGATTCCTCGGTATTTTCAATCGCAATAATCCCCATTTCTGCAATCATAATAAAAACGACAAGATCAAGAATACTTAGTTCTCCAATTTCTCTTTTTCCCATCAAACGAAAAATCACTAATATCGTAAAATACATGAAAATAGTACGCCAAATGATTACATACATTTCCATTGCCCGCCTCCTAAATAAGACAGTATTTATAGGTTGGCTGTTGAACAACTTTTTATGAATGATTTAATTTGAAAGAAAGATTTTTATTCTATTTTTACCTTCTGATGAATACGCTTGTACTAGAGAAAACAAGCATTCTGGAGAGGAGGAAGACGGTTGAACGTTGGACAAATGACTAAGTCCGTTTTTTATGGATTAGCTGTCATTTATGTAATCGCCGCTTTATTTAGTTTAGTCTTTTCATTACTCCTAAAGTTTACTTCTTTAAGTGAACAATCGTTATCATGGATCATTACAGTTATCTCTTTTGTCTGTTTATTTATCGGTGGTTTTGTCTCAGGGGGGAAAGGAAAAGAAAAAGGCTGGCTATTAGGCGGGCTAACAGGAATACTATATACACTCATTAATTTTTTATATCAATATTTAGGCTTTGATGCCTTATTTACCAATACACAAATGATTTATTATGCTTGTTTCATTGGCACTGCTATCCTTGGCGGGGTCATTGGTGTAAATGTCGCTAGTGGAAACAAGTCTATTTAGTATTATGTAAAAATGCGATTGCAGAGAGTCAATCGCATTTATTTTTCTTTCATAAAATGGACATCCTTTTATTTTTTTTAAAGTTCGGTCACAAGATGATAACTAACAGTATAGGGAAAAATTTTTATCCATAATAAAATACACTTGGATATTTCCAAGTGCATTTTGTCTTCTTCGTTATTCAGAAACTGTTCCAGCTTTCTCTACTACTTCACGTACTGCTGCACGATCGTATGTAAGTCGGCTGCCATCTCCACATTTGATAACAATTTTACCTTCATCAATTGCATCTACAATCCCGTGAAGACCGCCAATAGTTACGATTTTATCGCCCTTTTGAAGCTCAGATTGCATTTGTTGAATTTGCTTTTGTCTCTTTTGTTGTGGACGAATAAGTAAGAAGTAGAATAAAACAAACATTAAAATAATCATAAATAAACTAGAATAAGCTTGACCACCCATTTTTTCACCTCCCTTTCAGAATAAAACTTTAGAAGTTTTTCGCATCTGGTCGATTAAAACCATATTGTTCAAAAAATTCTTCTCTGAAGTCACCTAGTCGATCTTCTCGAATCGCTTGACGGACTTGCTCCATTAATTTTATCAGAAAATATAAATTATGGTAAGATGTAAGTCTCATTCCGAACGTTTCATTTGTATGAATTAAATGTCGGACATATGCTCTTGTATAATTTCGGCATGTGTAACAATCACAGTTTTCATCAATTGGTCGGAAATCACGGGCATATTTGGCATTTTTCACAACAAGTCTACCCTTACTTGTCATTAATGTACCATTCCTAGCAATTCTAGTAGGAAGAACGCAATCAAACATATCAATTCCACGAATAGAGCCATCGATTAAAGAATCAGGTGAACCTACCCCCATTAAATATCTTGGTTTATTGGCTGGAAGTAGCGGAGTGGTAAACTCTAATACACGGTTCATCACTTCTTTCGGTTCACCGACAGACAAACCTCCGACGGCATATCCCGGAAAATCCAATGACACAAGGTCGCTCGCACTTTGCTTACGTAAATCTTCGTATTCTCCACCTTGAACAATCCCGAATAATCCTTGTTCATTTGGGCGTTGATGCGCTTTTAAACAACGTTCGGCCCAACGTGAAGTTCTTTCCACTGATTTTTTCATATATTCATGGGTAGCAGGGTATGGTGGACATTCGTCAAATGCCATCATGATATCTGGTCCAAGGGCATTTTGAATTTCCATTGATTTTTCCGGAGATAAAAAGAGTTTCTCACCATTTAAATGATTGCGGAAATACACGCCTTCTTCTTCAATGCGGCGGAACTCACTTAAACTAAACACCTGAAATCCACCGGAATCCGTCAATATCGCCTGATCCCAGTTCATAAAAGAATGTAGGCCGCCAGCTTCTTTAACGATTTCATGTCCTGGTCTTAACCATAAATGATAGGTATTACTTAAAATAATACCAGCACCCATCTCTTTTAATTCTTCGGGCGACATTGTTTTTACTGTCGCTAACGTTCCTACCGGCATAAACATTGGTGTTTCATATGTTCCATGAGGAGTATGAATTTTTCCAAGTCTTGCTCCTGTTTGTTTACATGTTTTTATTAGTTCATATTTTATGACTGACAACTTTGCTGCTCCTTCCTCAAAATTTACTAACATCAATAAATAAACATGGCATCGCCAAAACTGAAAAATCGATATCGCTTTTCAACCGCATCATTATAGGCTTGTAAAGTGAATTCTCTTCCTGCGAACGCACTTACTAACATAATTAAAGTTGATTTTGGCAAATGGAAATTTGTTATAAGGCCATCTATCGCTTTAAATGTATAGCCTGGATAAATAAAAATGCTTGTCCATCCACTATCGGCTTCAAATTGACCATCAAATTTAGATGCGATCGTTTCGAGTGTTCTTGTGGAGGTCGTTCCAACTGTAATAATTCTTCCACCCTTTTCCTTCACTTGATTGAGTAGATGTGCTGTTTCTTCACTCATTTGATAGAATTCTGCATGCATATGATGTTCTTCAATATTTTCTACCGAAACCGGACGGAATGTTCCTAGTCCAACATGTAACGTTATAAAAGCAATATGTACTCCCATTTGTTTAATTTCTTCTAACAACTCTTCGGTAAAATGCAATCCTGCCGTTGGGGCCGCAGCGGAACCACGTTCTTTTGCATATACCGTTTGATAGCGTTCTCTATCATCCAAATGCTCTTTAATATAAGGGGGAAGAGGCATTTCTCCTAACTCATCAAGAACTTCATAAAACACACCTTCATAAGAAAAAGATAAAATTCTTCCTCCATGCTCTAATAATTCTTCACACGTCGCTGTTAGTTTTCCATCTCCAAATTGAAGGACGGTACCTTTTTTCACTCGCTTAGCGGGCTTTACTAATGTCTCCCAGCGATCATTTTCTAATTGTTTTAATAAAAGTACCTCCACATGTGCCCCTGTGTCGGGTTTTACACCAAATAGTCGAGCAGGAAGAACTTTTGTATCGTTTAATACTAAACAATCTCCAGGTAATAAATAATCTTTGATATTTTTAAAAACGTCATGACGAATACTTTTCTCTTTTCGATCTAATACCATTAATCGGCTTTCCGACCGATTCTTTAACGGTGTTTGAGCAATTAATTCTTCCGGTAAATCAAAGTCGAAATCTTCTACTCTCAATTGGACACCTGCTTTCTCATTTCAAGCGACTCATAATGAAAAAAATTAACGATAAAACAACACTTAATAGTATAGACGTGACAATTGGGAAATAAAAGGTTGTATTCCCTTTTTTAATGATAATATCCCCAGGAAGTTTCCCAAAATGAAAAAATTGCATTAAAAAACCAATGATAAAAATAATTCCGCCTGTAATCATTAACATTTTGGATAAACCTGTCATTGTTTAGGGACCTCCATTTGAAAATGTTTATAAACTAAGTCTGTCACAACTCTCCCTCTTGGTGTTCGTTGAATAAAACCAATTTGCAATAAATAAGGTTCATAAACATCTTCAATCGTTCCTGCTTCTTCTCCAATTGTTGCTGCAATTGTATCTAAGCCAACAGGACCACCACGAAACTTTTCTATCATTCCTTTTAATAATTTATGATCAATATGATCTAATCCTAAACGGTCTACTTGCAATAGTTGCAAAGCTTCTTGTGCAATCTCTGTAGTAATTCGATCAAATCCACGAACTTGCGCAAAGTCTCTGACTCTTCGTAAAAGGCGATTAGCTATCCTCGGAGTTCCTCTTGATCTCGTTGCAATTTCCAACGCTGCCTCATCATCAATATCCATTTGTAAAATCGAGGACGTTCGAAAAACGATATTTTTTAATTCATCTGGCTGATAATATTCTAATCGGCTTAATACTCCGAAACGGTCACGTAATGGAGCAGATAAGGAACCGGCACGGGTAGTAGCTCCGACCAATGTAAATGGCGGTAAATCAATTCTTACGGATCTAGCACTTGGGCCTTTTCCTATGACGATATCAATACAAAAATCTTCTAAAGCAGAATATAAAACTTCTTCAACCGTGCGAGGGAGACGATGGATTTCGTCGATGAATAACACATCTCCCGGTTGTAATGATGTTAATATCGCAGCTAAATCACCAGGTCTTTCCACAGCTGGCCCTGAAGTTGTCCGTAAATTTCCTTTCATTTCATAGGCAATGATTGTGGCTAATGTCGTTTTTCCTAAACCAGGAGGGCCATATAATAAAACATGGTCGAGTGTTTCTTCCCTCATTTTAGCCGCTTCAATAAAAACTTGTAAATTAGACTTTACCTTTTCTTGACCAATATATTGTTCAAATGATAGGGGCCGTATGGAATTTTCAATCGACAAGTCTTGAATGTCTGCTTCTTCTGAAACGAGACGGTCGCTCATATCCTCTCCCCCTTTATTTTAATAACTTTTGCAACGCGAGTTTAATATATTGATCCGTAGTGAGCGATTCGTTTTGAATATGCGGTAATACTCGTTGAATTTCCTTTTTCGAATATCCTAAAGCTTCCAGTGCCAGAACAGCTTCTTCTAATTCCTGATTCATCATCGGTACCGTACATTTTAAATCTTCGGAATTTCCTTTATGTAAATCATCGTTTTCCTCAATGAAATCAATTAACTTTCCTTTAAGATCTAATATGATTTGTCTAGCAGTTTTTTTCCCAACACCAGGAAATTTCACTAAATATGCTTCATTTTCTTGTTCAATGGCTTGGACAACTTGTTCTGGCTCTCCGCTAGCTAAAATGGCTAACGCCCCTTTTGGACCGATTCCTGAAACACTTAATAACTTCGTAAATAAATATTTTTCTTGTCTAGTTTGAAAGCCATACAGTTGTTGAGCATCTTCCCTTACATGTAAATAAACAAAAATTTGTTGAGTTTCACCTACAAACTTTGAAAATATGTATGGGTTTGGCGTATAAATTTGATATCCAATCCCTTGATTTTCGATCACGATATATTCAGGCCCGATAAAATCTATTTTCCCTTTAATAAATTCGTACACAACTCTCTCTCCCTTTTATTCCTGTACCCCATTGTACCATATTACTTTCATAATTATAAATGAGAAACGAACAACTGTTCACATGATTGTAGAAAGCTATTTATATTCCATAAATAGAAACATTTACACTCGTCATAATAGTAAACAAATAAAAAAAGGAATGAATAACTCATTCCCGTATAAGTCGATTATGATTCTTTTTTTAACGACTGTAAAGATTCTAATACTTGAATATAGTGATCTTTCGTTTTAATCGGTATACCTTCTTTTAATTCCATCTGTCTATGACTTTCTAATTTATCAATATCTATTTGAAAAAAAGATTGGATAATATTTTCTTTCCCTGGTTTTCCATTAAAAATAGACAATATCCCGTTTTCCGTAATTCCAAAATAGCCGTTCGTCTTTAGCAACGGAGAAATATCGTCTATTTTTTTTTCAAAAATAATGCCATCCAACCCCATGTCTACTAGCTTCCAGTCTTTATATTGTGCCCATAAATCTTCCATCGCCCATACCGTTTCTTCTCTCATTTCTTCACTTATTTCTCCATCTAAATAAATTCGTTTTAAAACTACTTGAATTTTTAATGGTTCCGATTTAGCCCCTTCCTCTGCTTTTACATTGCGAGGTGTACGTATCTTATCATCCATTCCGAAAACATTAAATGCGGCCATTCCTATGAGCAGAAGCATGAATAAAATACGAATTTTCATATTCATGATCGACACCTCTTTTTAGAGCGTTTTCGAACATCATTATTATATTGACCAATCATCTTAGTTTTATCCAATTTTTGATAATAAAAGAGGATGGAATGATTTCATTGTTCATGTTAAACAATATCGTTGAAGATGAAAGGAGTTGTAGCTATGGGGGCAATTCGAATAAATGAATACACGTTTGAACCTGAATTTAGTGTTGTCAACCAAAAAGGAACGATTCATGTTTATTATCGTGGAAAATTTATAGAAGACATTGTGTTTCAATTTGAAGGGCAATATCCGAAACATGACCTTATTGAGGAACTTGTCAATCATTATTGTTTTGAACATAATATAAAAGACTAAAGATGTTAGTTAATCATTATATAGCTTTTCCTCCATTGCGTTAAAAGTATTTAAAAGTTGCAAGATTTTTTGTCGACTTACAAGAAAATGTCCATCAGTTACAAATAATTTTTTGATAGTTACAAATTCTTCTTTAACACTTGCAAATACGATGTTTTCTAGTTGCAAATAATGATTAAAGAGTTACAAATACACTTCAAAAACTTACAAATTCATTTACCAAAGTTGCAACAATACATCTTAATGGTTAGGATAATCAATCGTCCATCCTTCCTCATTACGATAAAAACGAACTCGATTGATCACTTGCAAATAAATCAATATTAATTGCAAGTTTTTTCGATTATTGTTTAACAAATTTTTACCTCAATATAACGAGTTGCAAATAAAATCAATCTAGTTGCAAGTTTTTTCCGTTCACGCGTAACCTTGCCATTTTTATAAAAAAGAAGAAAAGGAGAACACCTCAAAGTTCTCCTCTTTCACTTCCTTGAAAATAATTTTTAGCAGCCTGTATTATCTAGCAATTGTACCTTCATCGATGACAACTTGAACGGATTGGCCATCAAGTTCACGACTTACAGCCTTTTTCACTTCTTGAATAGTTTCTTTCCTCTTCGATTTATCTTTTACTGTAATACCGATTAATACATGATTGCTCCCAAATGAAACAGAACGAACACGATCCACATTATTCACTTTTTCTGCAGCAAGTCGAGCTTTTTTAATGATTTTACTTTCATTCGAATTATAGTTATTGGAATTTGGCTGGCGATTGTCTACATTTAAATGTCCATGATAATTGACATCCGTCGTACTAAAACGGCCATCTGTATCCCCAGGATTTAAAATATCGGTTATTTCGTTATTCTCATCCCGTTTTTCATTAGAATAATATCCAATTGGTGTAGTGTTTTTCGATTCATTAGTTACATTTGCATTGTTATTGTTACATGCAACTAAAAATAATACGAAAACAAGTACGAATAAGTGTGGTTTCAAACGTCTCAATGAAATCCCCCGCTTTGATCTATTGTGTCATATTCTTATTTTTATAGTGTGTATACTTGCTTAAATCATGCTGTTATATACTGCCAAAACGGGATTTATCATGACAATCGACGTTTGATTTCGGAGAACAATTTTTTCCTTTCTAAAACATCATGATAAGTTTTTTGGAAAAGATAAAATTTCCATGTTTCCTCCATTCGCCAACCCTTTTTTCGAAAAAAATGATTCCATTCACGAAGTACTTCACTTGGATAAAGTAATCCATATAAAAACCACGGATCACGTTCATATTGTTGAAGCGGAGAAAGAGTAAATAATAGATCTAAATCCCAATTAATATAGGGTAGGACACGAATTGCCAGTTGTAAATAATCCGTTTCTTTTTTACTTTTTGCACATAAATCGAAATCAATTAAATACAATTTTCCGTTTTGATGGCGCAAAAAATTATGATGGGCAACATCCCCATGAATGATGGTATTTGTATGAAAAGAATCTTGGGCTTGTTCCATTCCATTTAATGAAAAATTTGCCCAACCAATAAGCTCTTGAAAAATGGAAGGTAACATCAATGACTGAAAATGGAATTTATTTAAGCAAAATTCTGTGAGCCGTTTTTTATATTTATCAATTAGATCAAAATTTGGAAAAATTGAGTGGTCTTTTAAATCTTGTGCTTTAGCATGAAATTTTGATAAAACATGTAAAGCTTCTTGAATCTCTTTTAATGAATTGTACGTAAAAGGTTGTCGATGAGGAGGTAAAAATTCAATGACACTAAAATGACGTCCGAAACTTGAAAATAAAATTTGCTGATCAAATAAAATAGAAAATGTTTCATGAAAATCGTGAGACTTTAAATAATTCGTTAATATTTTTTGTTTTAGAAATGAACGTTCAGATGGAAACCCTTTTACTAAAAATATTTGATGATCGGCATTCACTTGATAAACATAGGAATTAATTCGATGAATAGATCGAATGTTTATTTGATACTTTTGATAAAATAAAGAACGGAGACGATTCTTAAATAGACCGTCTCCATTAAGTTCTTTATTCATTTTCTTCATCATTGTCAAATTCAGGGGATCTATTCATCATTTGATTATTTGTCATTCCAGGACCATATGGATTCATTTGATACATTGGATAGCCTGGCATGAAATATCCTGGTTGTGGTCCCCATCCTCCCATTGATTGTTGTGGATACATCGGTGCTTGTGGCATTGGCATATATGGAGTACCATAACCGCCTTGTGGCATTTGGCTAGGCATCATGGAACCTTGAGAAGGTTGTGATCCCCCACAGCCACAATCGTCTTGAACCCCTTGGACATATGATGGTTGTTGCATCATAGGCATCATTGGTGCTTGCATTGGCATCATTGGACCATATGGCATTGGTTGCATCATAGAAAGATCCATGGATTGATTGTACGATTCATCCATTTGGTCTCCCATTGGTTGTTGGACAGGTGCTTGCTGCGCCGGTAGTGTTTGTGGGAACGGGGCAAATGGAATTTGATAATTTGGTGGGCAAGGTAACCCAGTTCCTGGTAATACTGGAGAAATCGGATAACAATTTTGGAACATTGGCATTGCATAACCTCCTGTCATTGGTAATGGTTCTTCAGGTTTTTCCTCAGCTGATTCAACAGGCTCAACCTCAGGAAGTTTATCTTCCATTGGCGGTAAAATTGGCACTTGAGGCACTTGTGGAATTTGTGGAACTGTTTGTTGCATCGACATATTTGCCATATTTACCATATAATAATTGTTAACATCAATTTCTGGAATGATTGGTTGCGGCATTTTTGGTATATACATTTGTGCAGGAGCTTCTTTCTTTGGAGCTTCTTTTTTTGGAGCTTCTTTTTTAACAGGCATTGCAGGCTGTTCTTTTTGAATGATTGGATGCTGTGCAATTGGCATTTCTTTCTTTGCTGTGGCTGTTTCTTTTTTTACATTACCTGAAGATGTTGGAATTTTTATTTTCATTCCGGGCATGATCATATCTGGGTTTGATAGCTGTGAATTCATTTTCTTTAATTGCTCGAAATCCACCCCATATTTTTGGGCAATTTTCCACAGCGTATCCCCTTTTTGGACTATGTGGATCTTCACTCTTCTTCCCTCCTATGGAATCAGTCCATATATTCTATGATAAAATAGGCAAATTGCTAATAATTCTCGTAAAAACTTATGAAAGATTTTAAAAAAATATGATGGAACAGCATGTTCTTATTTTTTAAAGGAAGAATTTATGAAAAATTTGTTCTTTCGTGTTAAAATTTTATTAAAAAGTTTTTTCGGAGGAACCAATGACACAACATAAATTGCTTGGTGAAGAACGTAGAAAATGGATTATCCAAAAATTGAAAGAAAGTGGACAACCAATTAAAGGAAGTGAGTTAGCCTCGCTTGCAAACGTTAGTCGGCAAGTAATTGTTAATGATATCACATTATTAAAGGCAAGAAATGAGCCAATTATTGCTACAAGTGAAGGCTATTTATATTTTCGTCCGTCACATTTGCAAGCACCTTACGAAAAAGTGATTGCTGTTTTACATCAAGAAGAAGATGTGGAAAAAGAGTTAATGCTTCTTGTTAAACAAGGAGTAATCGTAAAAGATGTTAAAGTGGAGCATGGTGTTTACGGTGATATTTCGGCCCCGATCATGGTTTCAAACGAACAAGAAGTAAAAGATTATATGAGACGAATTAAAGAAACGAAAGCAAGATTTTTATTGCAGTTAACAGATGGGGTTCATTTACATACGATTGCTTCCTATGATCCTAAACATTTAGAAATGGCAGAACGTGCATTAAAAGAAGCAGGATTTTTATTAACAGAAAACGCTCGTGATGAATAATACCACGAGCGTTTACTTTATACTCCCGAACTTAGAACTTCTACCTTTTCAACAAAACCCAATTTTTTTAGTTGGGATAAAAACTCATTTAATTCGATATTCATTTCGGTCGTCGATAATGATAATGTGACGTTAGCTTTTCCTTGCAAAGGAATCGTTTGATGTATAGTTAAAACATTGCAACCAGATTGGCTAACAACCTGCAAAACTTCCGATAATGTTCCTCTGCGATCTTCTAACGATAAAAATAATGTCATTATTTTCTCTTTCACAATCATATGAAACGGAAAAACGGCGTCTTTATACTTATAAAAAGCACTTCGACTCAAATCTACCGCACGAACCGCATCCCAAATTGATTTTGCTTTTCCACGGTCTAACATTTCTTTAGCTTCTAACGTCTTTTTTATGGCCTCTGGTAACACATCTTCTCTGACCAAATAAAATTTTTCTTCCATGAAACTTTACCCCTATCGCTTCTCCCTAGCCGTTAGTCAATGAATTCAAATTCATAATCTAACAAGCGTACGGTATCTCCATTTTTCGCCCCACGCTCACGTAATTCATCGTCCACTCCCATGGAACGAAGTTGTCTTGCAAAACGGCGAACGGATTCATCTCTTGAGAAGTCTGTCATTTTGAAAAGACGTTCCACTTTTTCTCCACTTACAACAAAGGCACCATCAGGGTCTCTTGTAATTCGAAAACCTTTTTCTTCTGCTTCATGCTTGTATACAACTCGATGGATGCTTGGATCCTGTACTTCATGAAGTGGAAATTCCGGAGTTTTCTCTAACAAATCAGCCGTTGCATACAACAATTCTCTTAGACCTGTATGAGTAGCAGCAGAAATTGGGAAAATCGGTACATCATCTTTTAATTTTTCTTTAAACACCTTTAAATTTTCTTCAGCATTTGGCATGTCCATTTTATTTGCTGCTATTATTTGCGGACGTTCCGTTAACCGTAAATTATACTCTTTTAATTCTCGATTGATCGTCAAATAGTCTTCGTAAGGATCTCTTCCTTCCATTGCTGACATATCAATGACATGGATAATGACACGTGTTCGCTCAATATGGCGAAGAAACTGATGACCTAACCCGACTCCTTGATGAGCCCCTTCAATTAAACCTGGCAAGTCTGCCATTACAAAACTTCTACCATCATCCGTTTCGACAACGCCAAGATTTGGAACAATGGTTGTGAAATGATAATCGGCAATTTTCGGTTTAGCTGAAGTGACAACAGATAGTAACGTTGATTTTCCTACGCTAGGAAAACCAACTAAACCTACATCTGCTAATAATTTTAATTCTAAAATGACATAACGCTCTTGCCCAGGCTCTCCCTTTTCCGAAAGTTCAGGGGCTGGGTTGGCTGGAGTGGCAAAGCGAGTATTTCCACGTCCACCTCTACCGCCTTTAGCGATGACTGCACGTTGGCCATGTTCCGTCAAATCAGCGATGATCTCTTTTGTATCATCATCTATAACGACTGTACCCGGTGGCACTTTTACAATCATATCTTTCGCATTTTTTCCATGTTGGTTTTTAGACATTCCATTTTCGCCTTTTGGAGCTTTAAAATGTCGTTGATAGCGGAAATCCATGAGCGTACGTAAACCTTCATCGACTTCAAAGATGACATCTGCCCCTTTCCCGCCATCACCACCGGCAGGTCCGCCTTTTGGGACATATTTTTCACGACGAAAAGCAACCATCCCATTTCCGCCATCGCCGCCTTTAACATATATTTTGACTTGATCAACGAACAATTTCATTCTCCTCCTTTCTTTTAGAAACTGTTAATGCAATCTTGCTTCAAGGATAAAAGATTGTGTATCCTGTTCAAAATGAGTTATGTATTTTTTATTTTCCTCAAGGAACTGTTGAATAGGTTCTTTTTCTTTTAGTATACCGTTAAAATCAAAAATGAATCGAATCCATTCCTCTTTGGCATCGATCGATACAGTTAAAAAGTTGCTCGACCATTCATCGACAACCGACTCTAGTGTGTGGATAAATTGTTTCATCCAATTTGTAATTTCTACATCTGAGACATTTTTTACTTCTCCTTGATTTAACACTTCGAAATTTAACACAATTGGAGGAGAAGACCAATTATATGTTAATAAAAATGATGCTAAATGAGGAAATGGTAAATTGGAAAGTTTCGATTCTTGTTCCGTATGATAAACGATTTCATCAATAATTTCTTTGATTCGATCGATTTTCCCCAAAGTTAAATTCCCTTTGATTAATTGAATTTTGTTTAGCCAGTCGTGCCTCGAATGCCTCAGAAGCTCAACTGTGTCCCAGTCTTTTTCCATTATTTGCACTCCTTACGGAAAATTCCTATTATTTCGTTAGTATACCATAAGGGGCCTCTTATTTTTTTTTCAATTTCTTTTCAAGTACCTATCTATGTATAAATCGAGTAGGAGGGAGCGATTAACTCCCGTCCTCTCACACCACCGTACGTACGGTTCCGTATACGGCGGTTCAATTAAGATAATTGACGCAAGTCTTTATAACTTCCGTGAATAGCTGTTCTCTTTATGCCAGTGGTCACTCCACCCTCCAAGAGGTCT
>NZ_JBYLHW010000080.1:0-10941 GCF_057747715.1 Bacillus sp. JST-5
GGTTTATTTATTATACCCAATTTTAATTAAAAATAGTTTCAGGAATTATCGAATTAGACTTGACTAATCGTAGGAAAGTACGATTACTCGTACGCGATCTCTATGGGCCATTAATTAATTCGTATTATATCACATATTCTCCCTCAGTTAAAAAAATAGAATACCTGAGGTTTATTTATTATACCCAATTTTAATTAAAAATAGTTTCAGGAATTATCGAATTAGACTTGACTAATCGTAGGAAAGAGGCTGGGACATAACTAGCAAATAGTGAGAAAGGAGATTTTGATGCTACTCAAAATCTCCTTTCTCTGTTTTATCTTTTATTTTAAGAATTTAATACCGTAAGGTATTATCTGTTGGCCGTGTATTTCCTTAAATTCACGGCCATTAATGCAAAGCCCATTTCGTTTTCAACCTTCGATTTTCCACGTACAGAAAATCGAGTGAAACGCAAATTAGCTTTCAAGAATCCAAAAACTGGTTCTACGTCAATTTTGCGTTGACGATAAATTGAACTCGTTTTCTCTTCTGAAAGCTTCGCTCTTACATATTCTTTTTGTTTTTTCCACTTCTCATTCACCATGAGTTTTCGATTGTTGCCTTCTTTTGCTTTCGTGCAAGATGAACGAAGGGGGCATCCCGAACAATCTTCACACTCATAGATTTTAAACTCTCGTTTGAAACCTGTTTTATCTGTACGTACTGATACATATTTGAATACGAGGCGTTGCTGATTCGGGCAAGTGTATGTATCACTTTCCTTGTCATACTGCCAATTGTCTGGATTAAATTTGTTTTGTTTATACTTTTTCTTTTGCTCTTTCAAGTACATGTTATACGTAATCAGTGCTTCTCGTCTTCGTTTCGAAAGTATCTCATCATAGTTTTGTTCACTACCATAACCTGCATCTGCGACAATATGCTTCGGTAAATTAAAAAAATGTTTCTCAATCTTATCCAAAAAAGGAATTAGAGTACACGAGTCTGTAGGATTAGAATAAATTCCATAGGCTAGTGCGTATTGACCTTCTGTTGCGATTTGTACATTATATCCCGCCTTCAGTTGGCCATTTTTCATATAATCATCTTTCATTCGCATGAACGTCGCATCAGAATCTGTTTTGGAATAACTATTCCGTTCACCAAAGATTTCAAAGTCTTTTTGGTACTTCTGTTTACGTATGATAAAGTCAATGAACTGTTTATATGCTTTCTTCGGATATTTTCGCTTGCTTCTTAATGCTTTTCGTTCTGAGGCATCTGACGATGCTTCAATTTTTTGGTCATATTCTGTAATCACATCATCTACTTTTTGAACCATTTGAGCGAGTTCTTCTATTAATAGTTCATCCTCGCTTTCACGTTCAATTTCAGGTATGATTTCTTTTTCTAACAGTTCGTTGTATAGCTGATTTGACTTTTCAATTAAACTGTGATGGTATTTTTCAATCGATTTTTTCCATACAAATGTAAACTTATTCGCATTCGCTTCAATCTTTGTACCATCAATAAAAATGGCTTCCTGATCAATCAATTTTTCTTGTACGAGTTGGCAACGGAATTGGACGAAACACTGACGGATTAACTCTTTTACTTCAGGTTGAACACGGAAACGGTTAATTGTACGATAGCTAGGTTCATATCCTTGGGATAACCACATCATGCGAATACTGTCTTTTAATAGTGCTTCAATTTTACGACCTGAAAAGACAGATTGAGAATAAGCACACAAAATAATTTTTAACATCATGCGTGGATGATAAGCAGGACAACCTGTATTTCGAAGAAATGGCTCAAAGGCTTCATCGGGGATACTTTCAACTAAATGGTGAATGTGGAAGGCAATATCATTTTCTTGTAATTTTATTTCTAAATCTAGAGGTAAAACTAGTTGATTCATGTTATAATATTTAAACATAAGGACACTTCCTTTGGCTAAAATTTTTTGGGGTTAGATACTTAAATTTTAGCAGAAAGTGTCCTTTTATGATGCAATAAAATTAAGCCGCCGACATTTTACTTGTGTAAAATGCCAGCGGCTACTTTTAGTTAGAGGTGGGTTTTGTCCCAACCCCTTTATGATCAACCTGACTAATTTCAATATATTGTTCAGCCCAACGATCGAGCTCGCGGAAAACTGGTTCAAGAGCTAATCCTTTTTCTGTCAAAGAATATTCTACGCGAACGGGAACTTCAGGAAAAACTTCTCGGTTCACGATTCCTTCTTTTTCTAAATCTTTTAGTCGTTCAGATAAAAGTCTTCCGCTAATTGGAAGGGCACTTTCTATTTCACAAAAACGCTGACGACCATTAAGCAATTGATAAATAATCATTCCGGTCCAACGTTTACTGATAATTTCCATTGCTTTTTCTGTTTTCGGACAAATGGAAAAATCCTTCATTGTAATCACCCCGAATCGGTCTCCTTAATAAATACTTTAGCGCAATGTTTGATAAAAGTCTACAATGGTGAAAAAGACATCGCGAAGGAAAACTTTATGTGTTTTAAAATGAAGAATAGAAGAACTAATAAAAATCCGATGATAGTAACAATACGTTTTGTATTTAAAGTTAGAAATACCTAAATACCAAAAAATCCTAAGATCGCACTTTAATATGATTGGAGATAATCAGTGGAATGTATATGAATTTATATTGTTTTAAATAAAAATGGTATAGGGAGTATATGAAAATAGGTTAGTAAAGGATAAAGATTTTATGGCTGTTTATTTATGGTAAAATTACTATGAGGAATTGATTAATCAAAGAGTTAGGAGTGAAATTATGGCTGTATTAGTAATGGGAATATCGCTTGTGATTTTTGGGGTTTCAACTTATCTATTACAATGGGTGCTTAAAAATAAGAATTAATTAAAAACTCATATACTTAAAAAGTAGTATTGTCAGTATATTCGATTTTAATGGCTAATTTCATGAAAATTAATGTTTCCATCTTATAACATTCATATGAATATCAAATTTTTCAATAATGGTTTTACAAAATGAAGTATGGATAAAAAAGTAGAATTTAGTTCCATTAAAGGAGAGTATGTTATGACGAATTTTGGTTTAGGTCTTTTATTATTGTTAATTATCGCTAGTTTCGTAGGATTTCTTATATACAAAATTATGAAAAACTCCTAATAACATCGATCAAATTTGAGGAATCTGATTTTTAATACTATCCAAAACCACTAGTTTTTTCGGATGGTTTTGGATACTAGGAAAATAAAGCTCCAATCTTATTCAACAGGAATACAGAGATTAAAAGACGATATAAATTAAAAAAAGTAGGTATTTAGCATTAATTTGAATATACAAAATATTGAAAAAAATCGTTTTATTTTCAAATAATTTGTGTTATTCTTAATTTTGAAGCGGAAACTTTTATTCCTTAGAGAACAATGACTATTAAAAAGGGGGAATCAAATGATTAAGAAAAAATCTGCAATTTTATCTTTACTGTTAGCATTTGTTTTAATCATCGCAACAGCGTGTGGAAATAATGATGAAACAAATGGTGACAATAATGATGGTGGAAAAGGCGGAACCATTGATTTATTAATGGGTACTGGTAGCCAAGGTGGAACATATTTCTCACTTGGGGCTGAAATGGCGAACGTTTGGAATAAAAATATTGAAAATATTAACGTAACTTCAACCGAATCAGGTGCATCAGTAGAAAACTTGGCTAAAATAGCTAATGGTGATTTTGACTTAGGAATGACTGTTCATATTCCAGCTTATGATGCATTGGAAGGAAAAGGAGATTTTGAAGGAAAGAAAGTTGAAAACTTCGCCTTTATCGGTCACATATATCCTGAAGTCTTACAGATTGTGACTAGAGAAAGTTTTGGCATTAATTCCATTGCAGATTTAAAAGGTAAAAAAGTTGCCATCGGTCCACCGGGTAGTGGGACACAAGCAGCAGCCAAAATTGTGTTAGAAGCATTTGGATTAAAAGATGGTGACTATGAAGCTTATCAAGAAGGATTCGGTGATGCAAAAGCGAAACTTCAAGACGGTACGATTCATGCATCATTTGGTCTATTAGGATTACCAGATGCGGGTATCGATGAATTACAAGCTTCAGTTGGCGATGTAAAATATTTAGAGATCACTGGAGACGAATTAAAATATGTTGAAGAAAACAGTGGCTATTCTGGGTATACAATCAAATCGGGATCTTATGAATGGTTAAAAAATGATGTTAATACAGTTTCCGCTTACGCAATTTTAGTCGCCAATACAAAAACTGTGAATGACGACATTGCTTATCAATTAGCAAAAGTTATGATTGAAAAAGCGAGTGAAAATACTCATCAACAAGCAAAACATACGACAAAAGAAAATGCATTAAATGGTCTTGGTAACTTGCCAATTCACCCAGGTGCAGAAAAATATTATAAAGAAATTGGTATACTCAAGTAAAGCTATAAAGGGCCAGACACATTGTGTCCTGGCCTTTTTTAGCCAACACTCGTTGTTAAGGTGGTGAATGATATGAAATGGCTTAAAAAATTTATCGAAGATGCCAAGAATGATAAAGAGGAACAAAGTGACGACTTGGAAGAAATTCTTGAGAAATATGATCGAGAAAGTGCCTATCGAAAAAAACTTGGTCGTTGGAAATGGCCAATTATGTTTTTGGCCATTGCTTTAACCATTTTTCATTTATTCACTGGCTACTACGGTGCATATGAAGCGAGAATTCAAGGTCCTATTCATTTAGGGACAGGTTTAGGTCTCATTTTTTTGTTGTATCCTATTAAAAAAGGCCTTCAAAGAAAACAAACAGGAGTCCCTTGGTATGATGTCGTCTTAGCGTTTATTTCTTTAGGTGTCGGATATTATAATGTGATATTTTATGAAGAACTTGTATCTCAAAAAATCATTTTTGGGTATGAAACGATTGATATTATAGTAGCTTCATTAGGAATTTTATTAGTGTTAGAAGCTGCAAGGCGTTGTGTGGGCTTACCGATTGTAATTGTAGCAGGTGTGGCGATTCTGTATGCAATGTATGGAAATTTAATACCTACAAAACTATTTGCCCATCGTGGTTTTGACTGGAGTACGGTTGTAACAGATTTATATTTAACTACAAAGGGTGTATTTAGTACCCCGATACAAGTTTCATCAACGTTTATCTTTTTATTTCTTTTCTTCGGAGTAATGCTAAATCGAACAGGGGTTGGTCAGTTTTTTAACGACATTGCCTTCGCATTAACTGGTAGATATACAGGGGGACAATCGAAGGCTGCAGTAGTTGCAAGTGCATTAGAAGGTATGGTATCTGGAAGTTCTGTAGCAAATACTGTTGGTTCAGGAGCATTTACGATTCCAATGATGAAAAAAGCCGGCTATAAACCAGAATTTGCTGCTGCGACGGAAGCTTCCGCCTCAACAGGTGGGCAAATTATGCCTCCAATTATGGGTGCTGCCGCATTTATCATGGCTTCATATACAAATACACCATATAGCACGATCATGATTGCAGCAATCATACCGGCAATTTTATATTTTCTTGGTGTATTTTTAGGTACACATTTTGAATCGAAAAAAATGGGAATTGTAGGTGTACCGAAAGAGCAATTACCAAACTTAAAAAAATTGATGCTTGAACGAGGTTATTTAATTTTACCTTTAATTGTTATCTTCTATACTCTTTTAACCGGTAAAACTCCAATGAGAGCTGCTTTAATGGCTATTCTTATATCTTTTCTTGTTAGTTTAATAAGAAAAGAAACTCGGATGTCTCTTTGGGGGATTTTAAAAGTTTTAGAAGAAGGTGCTAGAGTAGCTCTTCCTGTTATCGCTGCTTGCGCATCAGCAGGTATCATTGTTGGAGTTGTCGTACAAACCGGTTTAGGTGGAAGAATTGCCAATGGTATTATTGCATTAGGTGCAGGTAATTTATTATTAACTTTATTTTTTACAATGATTGCATGTTTAATATTAGGGATGGGATTACCAACTACAGCGAACTATATTGTAACTGCAACGATGGCAGCACCTGCTCTTATATTAGGATTAGGTGTTGATGTATTAGCCGCACACATGTTTGTCTTTTATTTTGGTATAGTTGCAGATATTACCCCTCCTGTATGTTTAGCAGCATATGCTGGGGCAGGGATTGCAAGAGCAAATCCATTCAAAACTGGAGTGACAGCAGTAAAATTAGCAACAGCGGCATATATTATTCCATATATATTTGTTATCAATCCACAAATGCTTCTAATTGATCCTGAGCCGCTTTATTTATCCTATTCTATCCTAACAGCGATTATTGGAATGATTGGGATTAGTGCCGCGATGGTAGGTTACTTAGTACGAACAGCCTATTGGTGGGAACGCATCGTTTTATTTGTCGGAGGTTTACTATTAATTTCTCCAAATGTATGGTTTGGTATTATTGGTATGGCTATATTAGCTATAATCGTATTTATTCAATCTAGACGTCCAAAAGAACAACCGGCAGTTTATTCAGGAACTTCAGTAAGTCAATAAAAATTGAAATCATTTTCATTTGTAGATGCTCAAGCAAAATCTAACTAGTATTAGATAAAGCCAGTGAAATTTTTTATAAGAATTTCACTGGCTTTGTTTATTAAACCATAAGTATTACTTTGAAATATTCGAAAACATAAATATAAAATTTAATGAAGAAATGAACTTTTCATTTTCTGTTACATCCTCACTTGAAACTAGTTTATAAAAGAATTAAAGCTTTATTTATGAAAACATCCCAATGAAAATTAGCCTAATATTTTATAAAAATAGTGATAACTTGATTATGATAGATTAATAAGTAGGACTATCTTGCAATAAAATGATATAATAGTTTTACTTTCAATTATATTATGATAATTTTTTGAAAAAAGTATTGACAAATGATAATAATTCTCATTATCATTTTATTAGGTCAGTTGATAAATGGATATTTTTTTGAATTCCAATTGAGAATGATTCTCTATTGCAAATACGTATTACATAAAAGGATGTTAAAGTCATGAAGTTAAAGTACCTAGTAACGGCATTGATTATACTATCAGCAATTTCCATTTTTATAGGAGTTTCTAATGTTTCACCTTTAGATTTATTTGATTTATCAAATGAACAAATTCATATTTTACTAGTTAGTAGACTTCCGCGTTTAGCCAGCATTTTAATTGCAGGGGCAAGTATTAGTGTTTGCGGATTAATCATGCAACAATTAAGTCGAAATAAATTTGTTTCGCCTACCACCGCTGGAACGATGGATGCAGCAAGACTTGGAATTCTAGTATCGTTAATGCTTTTCACAACGAAAAGCCCATTAGTGAAAATGTGTGTGGCATTTATATTTGCGTTACTTGGTACGTTCATCTTCATGAAAATTCTTGAAAAAATCAAATTTAAAGATGCGATCTTTATTCCATTAGTGGGGCTGATGTTTGGAAATATTATTAGTTCCATCGCTACATTTATCGCTTATCGATTTGATTTGATTCAAAACATGTCTTCTTGGCTATTAGGAGATTTTTCTACGATTGTTGGAGGACAATATGAACTCATGTATGTTAGCGTCCCACTATTAATTATTGCCTATATGTTTGCAAATAAATTTACGATTGCGGGACTTGGAGAAGATTTTGCTAAAAATTTAGGGTTAAATTACCGTACGGTTGTGAATATTGGTTTGGTGATTGTTGCCCTTGTCACTTCGTCCGTCATTTTGACTGTCGGTACGATTCCGTTTTTAGGATTAATTATTCCAAATATTGTTTCCATTTATCAAGGTGACCATTTACGAAAAAGTATTATCCATACAGCAGTCTTAGGTGCACTTTTCGTTTTATTCTGTGATATTTTTGGAAGGTTAATCATTTATCCATATGAAATCCCGATAAGTTTAACAGTTGGCGTCATTGGAAGCGGAATCTTTATTTACTTGTTATTGAGGAGTAGAAGACAATGAAATATAAAGGAAAAACATTCATCTTAGCGATTATATCTGTCGTTCTGATCCTCGGATATTTGTTTTATAATCTAGGCGCCAATTGGGGATATATTCTTCCGAGACGTGGAATGAAGTTACTTGCAATCGTTTTAACGGGAGGAGCCATTGCTCTTTCTACGACGATTTTTCAAACAATCACAAACAATCGAATATTAACGCCAAGTGTACTTGGACTTGATTCACTATATTTATTAATTCAAACATTAATCATCTTTTTATTTGGTTCGGTCATTTTTGTCGATCTGAATCCTAATATAAATTTTATTCTATCCGTGCTTATCATGGTGTTTTTTACAAAAATTTTATTTACCATCTTGTTTAAACGAGAAGGACAAAATATATATTTCTTGCTATTACTAGGTCTAATTTTTGGAACACTTTTTAGCAGCTTTACTTCTTTTATGGAAGTTGTTATCGATCCGAACGAATTTCAGTTAGTTCAGGATCGAATGTTTGCAAGTTTCAATAATGTAAAAACTGACCTATTATGGATCGCTGTTATTGGCATTTTAGCAACAGTACTTTATTTCTTGAAATTCTTAAAATACTTAGATGTTTTAGCTTTAGGAAGAGACCAAGCGATCGAGCTTGGGGTTGACTATGATTATGTAGTAAAGAGACTTTTAATTATCGTGGCCATATTAATTTCCATTGCAACAGCTTTAGTTGGTCCTATAACGTTTTTAGGATTATTAGTTGTAAATATTTCTTATGAATTTTTAAAAACATATCGTCATAGCTATTTAATTTTAGGATCTATCTTTTTGAGTATTATTGCTCTCGTTGGCGGACAATTCATCGTAGAAAGGGTATTTGCCTTTTCAACCACCATCAGTGTAATCATTAATTTTATCGGTGGAATTTACTTCATCTACTTACTACTAAAGGAGAATAAATCATGGTAGAAGTTAAAGGGTTAACTAAGAAATATGGAGATAAAGTTGTGGTCGATAATGTTAGCTTATCAATTAAAAAGGGGACCATCACTTCGTTTATCGGTCCCAATGGTGCTGGGAAAAGTACGCTACTTTCTATGATGAGCCGTCTATTATCTTACGATGAAGGGCAAGTACTTATAGATGGTGAAGACATAAGAAATATTAAAAATAACGAATTAGCAAAAAAATTAGCGATTTTAAAACAAGCAAATCATATTAACTTACGCTTAACCGTAAGAGAACTTGTATCATTTGGTCGATTTCCTTATTCTCAAGGAAGATTAAATAAGGAAGATTGGAAATTTGTTGATGAAGCTATTGCTTATATGGAATTAGAAGATTTACAAGATCAATATATCGACCAATTAAGTGGTGGTCAAAAACAACGGGCATTCATTGCCATGGTGATTGCACAAGATACCGATTACATTTTTTTAGATGAACCGTTAAATAATCTGGATATGAAACATTCTGTCCAAATCATGAAGACCATATGTCGATTAGTCGATGAATTGAATAAAACGGTCGTAATCGTCATTCATGATATTAACTTTGCTTCTTGTTATTCTGACTATATTATTGCATTAAAAAATGGAAAAATTGTGAAAGAAGGATCGCCGGAAGAAATCATTACTCCAACGACTTTAAAAGAAATATATGAAATGGATTTCCAAATCCAAGAAGTGAACAATAAAAAGATATCCGTTTATTACACATAGAAAAATTTAAAGAGGTGTATTTTCATGAAAAAATTCTTGATGTTATCACTAACATTAGTGTTTGCTTTAATTTTAGCGGCATGTGGGAAAGAAGAAAGTACTAGTAAAAGCAGTTCAAGTTCTGAACAAATAACTATCAAACATGAACTTGATGAAACGAAAGTTAATAAAAATCCTGAAAAAGTTGTCGTTTTTGATTTTGGTATTTTAGATACTTTAGATCATTTAGGAATTGAAGTGGCTGGTGTACCACAAGCAAACATTCCTTCTTATTTATCAAAATACGAGGATTCAAAATATACTAATGTTGGTAGCTTAAAAGAACCTGACTTTGAAGCATTAGCAAATATGGAACCTGATTTAATCATCATCTCTGCTAGACAAATGGAAATGTACGATGAATTAAAGAAAATTGCACCAACGATTTATTTAGGAGTAGATAGTGCAAGATATATGGATTCTTTTAAAGAAAATATGGAAATAGTAGGTAAAATATTCGGTAAAGAAAAAGAAGTAGAAGATGCAATTGCAAAAATTGAAGATGATATTAAAAAATTAAATGAAAAAGCTTCTTCATTAGATAAAAATGCTTTAATTATTTTAGCTAACGATGGAAATATCAGCGCATATGGACCAAAATCTCGCTTTGGTATTATTCATGACGTATTTGGTGTAAAACCTGTTGATAGTAATATTGAAGTATCTACTCACGGTCAATCCATTTCATTTGAATACATTGTTGAGAAAAACCCTGACTATATTTTCGTGATTGATCGTGGAGCAGTCGTTGGTGGCGAATCATCTGCAAAAGCTGCATTAGAAAACAAATTAGTTAAAGAAACGGATGCTTATAAAAACGGTAATATTGTATACTTAACTCCAGATTTCTGGTACTTATCTGGCGGTGGGCTAATCTCTGTACAAGAAATGGTTAATGAAATTAGTAATGGTTTAAAGTAAATTTATAGATGAACAAGAATGAAGCTGAACAATAATTGAAAAAGCCGGTGAAATTATTATATATTTCACTGGCTTTCTTATGTGCGCCCGGCATGTACATGAACTATAGGGTGTAAGTCCCGAACCCCGAAGACAGAAGTAGAGGTTAGCCAAGAGCAAGGGTGTCCGTGGTGACGCGGAATCTGAAGGAAGCTGGAGGCAAAACACCGGTCCGAGGAACACGAACCTCATATAAGGCTAGATATGATTGAGTGAGTTTGCATAACAAAACAAAGCTCTTTCTGTCGAAGGTCATATCGAGTAAATGAGGCGGATAGAT
>NZ_JBYLHW010000081.1:0-10489 GCF_057747715.1 Bacillus sp. JST-5
CTTCCGTGGTCTTCGCCCAATCTAACCAGGCTCGACTTCCCTTTGTCCTCCATAGGAGGTCTCTTTTGACGAGGCGGCAGGATTCACTTTATGTTACGGTCTGTTGATTTGCTCGCACTCTCCAAGAGAGTTACTTTGTCACAGGGCTTCAACCTTAGGATTTCTCCACCAGTTGCCTGTCAGCTACCGAGCGTCTTGGCACTTACTCGGGTTGGACTTGCACCAACTAGCAGATAACAGCTTAGCTGGGCACGCTTAAATAAAATGGAAAGCCAGTGAAACTTTAAAAGAAAAATTTCACTGGCTTTTTCAATGATGAAGTGGGTTTTATCCCAGCCTCTTCGTATATTAAAATTTACGCTGTGCTACGTTGATGCGGTTCATAGCACGTTTTAACGCTAGTTCGGCCCGTTTAAAATCAATGTTTTCGCGCTGTGCATCTTGAAGGCGTTTTTCAGCACGTTCTTTAGCTCTTAATGCACGTTCTACATCGATTTCTTCTTGTTTTTCAGCCGCTTGAGCAAGAATGGTTACTTTATCCGGGCGGACTTCAAGGAATCCGCCGCTAACTGCAACTAGTTCTGTATTTCCGTTTTTCATTAGGCGAACTGCACCAATTTCTAACGGAGCGACCATCGGAATATGGCCTGGTAAGATACCGAGTTCACCGCTTTTCGCTTTCGTACTTACCATTTCCACATCTGATTCATATACTGGGCCGTCGGGAGTTACGATACTGACAGTCAATGTCTTCATTTTTTACCCTCCTCGGTCCCAAATATTATACTTCTACACCCATCTCTTGGGCTCTTTTAATTACATCTTCAATCGGACCAACTAAACGGAATGCATCCTCAGGAAGATGGTCATATTTACCTTCTAAAATTTCTTTAAATCCACGAACAGTTTCTTTCACCGGTACGTATGATCCTGGTTGACCAGTGAACTGTTCAGCTACGTGGAAGTTTTGTGATAAGAAGAATTGAATACGACGAGCACGATGAACGACTAATTTATCTTCATCACTTAACTCATCCATACCTAAAATCGCGATAATATCTTGTAATTCACGATAACGTTGTAATGTTGCTTGTACTTGACGTGCTACATTGTAATGCTCTTCTCCTACGATTTCAGGAGATAATGCACGAGAAGTAGAAGCTAATGGGTCCACCGCTGGGTAAATACCCATCTCTGAAAGTTTACGCTCTAAGTTTGTTGTAGCATCTAAGTGTGCGAACGTTGTAGCTGGAGCTGGGTCAGTATAGTCGTCCGCTGGAACGTAAATCGCTTGAATAGATGTTACAGAACCTACGTTTGTAGACGTAATACGTTCTTGTAATTGACCCATTTCTGTCGCTAATGTTGGTTGGTAACCAACGGCAGATGGCATACGTCCAAGCAACGCTGATACCTCAGAACCTGCTTGTGTGAATCGGAAAATGTTATCAATGAAGAATAGAACGTCTTGTCCTTGTTCGTCACGGAAATATTCAGCCATTGTTAACCCAGTTAACGCAACACGCATACGCGCACCAGGAGGCTCGTTCATTTGTCCGAATACCATCGCAGTTTTGTTAATAACGCCAGAGTCTTTCATCTCATGGTAAAGGTCATTTCCTTCACGTGTACGCTCACCAACACCTGCGAATACGGAAATACCACCGTGTTCTTGAGCAATGTTATTGATAAGTTCTTGGATTAATACGGTTTTACCTACACCCGCACCACCGAAAAGACCGATCTTACCACCTTTAATATAAGGAGCAAGTAAGTCAACAACTTTAATACCAGTTTCTAAAATTTCAACTTCTGTTGAAAGTTGTTCGAATTTTGGTGCTGGTTTATGAATTGGTTCTCTTGGTACATCGGAGGCAATTTCACCGTCTAAGTCAATAGCCTCACCTAATACGTTAAATACACGTCCTAATGTTGCATTACCAACTGGTACTGAAATAGGACCGCCTGTATCGATTACTTCCATTCCACGTTTTAATCCGTCTGTTGACGCCATCGCAATTGTTCTTACGGTATCATCCCCTAAATGAAGGGCAACTTCAAGCGTTAAGTCAATATCAACTTCAGTATCACTTTCTGCTTTATATTGAACTTTTAACGCATTGTAAATTGCAGGAAGTTGACCGCTTTCGAACTTAACGTCAACGACCGGACCCATAACTTGGAGAATGCGTCCTTTATTCATCTATTTCCCTCCTAACAGTCTCGTTATCATGGCTGAAGTGTATCTACATCTTTATTAAGATACAATCTCATTATTCTAATGCAGCTGCACCGCCGACAATTTCCGTAATTTCTTGCGTAATGGAAGCTTGACGTGCACGGTTGTAGCTTAATGTAAGTGTATTAATTAATTCGATCGCATTATCTGTTGCATTCTTCATCGCTGTCATACGAGAAGCATGTTCACTTGCTTTTCCGTCTAAAATCGCGCCGTAAATTAAGCTTTCTGCATATTGAGGAAGGAGAACCTCCAAAATCTCTTCTGCAGATGGCTCAAATTCATAAGAAATGAGTTTGCTTGTTGTAGAAATGTCTGTTAATGGAAGTAATTTCTTTTCCGTTACTTCATGTTGGATCGCCGTTACATAGTGGCTATAGTACATATAAATTTCATCAAATGTACCATCCGCAAACATTCCTACTGCTTTACTTGCGATTTCTTTAATATCCATAAATGATGGTTGATCTGGTAGACCAACGATATCTAGTACAACATTTGCGCCTTTTTTGATAAAAAAGTCTCTACCAACTCGACCAATCGCAATAATGCCGTATTCATCCGTAGAACGATGACGTTCTTGAATGGATTGATACACTTTACGAATGACGTTCGAGTTATAAGCACCGGCTAAACCACGATCAGCCGTAATTACGATATAAGCCGTCTTTTTCACTGGGCGTGAAACGATCATCGGATGGCTCGCATCGTTACTTCCTATCGCAATACTAGCCACAACTTCCTGAATTTTTTCCATGTAAGGAACGAATGATTTTGCATTCATTTCCGCACGGTTTAATTTGGAAGCTGATACCATTTGCATAGCCTTTGTAATTTGGCTCGTTTTCTTTGTTGAGTTGATCCGACCTTTTATTTCGCGTAATGATGCCACTGGTTCTCACCACCCTTTTTCTAAATTTAGTTTAACTGATTACTCAGACACAGCAAAAGTTTTCTTGAATTCAGTAATTGCTGAATCCATTGCTTCATCAGCAGGGAGGTTGCCAGTTGTACGAATTTCTTCAAGAAGGTCAGAACGATTTTTATCTAACCATACGTAGAATTCATTTTCAAAGCGACGAATGTCTTCTACTGGGATGTCATCTAAATAACCTTTTGTTAAGGCATAAAGAATCATTACTTGTTTTTCAACTTTAATAGGTTTGTGTAGATCTTGTTTTAATACTTCTACTGTACGAGCACCACGTGCAAGCTTAGCTTGAGTTGCTTTATCAAGATCTGAACCGAATTGTGCGAATGCTTCAAGTTCACGGTAAGACGCTAAGTCTAGACGTAGTGTACCGGAAACTTTTTTCATCGCTTTAATTTGCGCAGCTCCTCCTACACGGCTAACGGATAAACCAGCGTTAATAGCTGGACGTACACCGGAGAAGAATAAATCAGATTGTAAGAAAATTTGTCCGTCCGTAATTGAGATAACGTTCGTTGGAATGTATGCAGAAATGTCACCTGCTTGTGTTTCAACGAATGGTAGCGCAGTTAAAGAACCGGCGCCTTTAGCATCACTAAGTTTTGCAGCACGCTCAAGTAAGCGAGAATGTAGATAGAATACGTCACCAGGATAAGCTTCACGACCTGGAGGACGGCGTAATAGTAATGAAAGCTCACGATAAGCCGCTGCTTGTTTAGATAAGTCATCATATACAACAAGGACGTGTTTACCGTTGTACATGAATTCTTCACCCATTGTTACACCTGCATACGGAGCAAGATATAGCAATGGAGCTGGTTGAGATGCAGAAGCTGTTACAACGATTGTGTAATCTAATGCACCATGTTTACGTAATGTTTCAACAGATGTACGTACTGTTGATTCTTTTTGACCAATCGCAACATAAATACAGATCATGTTTTGGTCTTTTTGGTTTAAGATTGTATCGATCGCAACAGATGTTTTACCTGTTTGACGGTCACCGATAATTAACTCACGTTGTCCACGTCCGATTGGTACAAGCGCGTCGATCGCTTTAATACCAGTTTGTAATGGCTCATGAACAGATTTACGATCCATAACACCTGGTGCTGGACTTTCAATTGGACGAGTCTTTGATGTATTGATTGGACCTAGTCCGTCAACTGGTTGACCAAGAGGGTTAACAACACGACCGATCAATTCTTCACCAACAGGTACTTCCATGATGCGTCCTGTACGGCGTACTTCATCACCTTCACGGATACCAGTGAAAGGTCCTAATATAATAATACCGACGTTGTTTTCTTCAAGGTTTTGGGCCATACCCATTACACCGTTGGAGAATTCAACAAGCTCACCAGCCATAACATTGTCTAAGCCGTGAACACGAGCAATTCCGTCCCCAACTTGGATAACGGTACCAACGTCGCTTACTTCCATTTCTGCCTGATAATTTTCAATTTGCTTTTTTATCAGTGCACTGATTTCTTCAGCTTTGATGCTCATGAATTTCACCCCTTATTACGATTGTTAGCCTATAAGTTCACGCTCGAGGCGTTCTAATTTGCCGCGTAAACTTCCATCGAAAATTCGATTTCCAACACGGATCTTAAGTCCACCGAGCAAATTCGTATCTATTTCGTTATCAATCACGATTTGTTTTTTGCCTAACTTTTTCGAAAATGTTTCAGCTAATGCTGTTCTTTCATCTTCTGTTAGGAGTCTAACGGAATATACCTTCGCTTCCGCTAATCCTTTATCTTCATAAGAAAGTTTGATAAATTCTTCTGCCATTTCACCGATAATATTTGCACGATGACGGTCAACAAGAATCATTAAAGTATTCAATACATATACTGAGGCAGAAGAGAAAGCTTGTTTTATTAGCTCTTTCTTCTTTTCTAGCGAAAGTTTAGGAGATTCTAGGACAGTTTTTAAATCTTTGGAAGATGTAAAAATATCTTTTACAATTTTCAGTTCAGATTCAATGCTGTCAAGTTGTCCATGTTCTTTTGCCAGCTGGAAAAGAGCTAATGCGTAACGTTTCGCTACTGTAGATTGACTCATCGCTCTTCTCCTACCTCTTTTAAGTATTCTTCAATTAATTGAGCTTGATCTTTCTCACTAAGTTCTTTTTCAATGACTTTAGATGCGATTAATACAGATAGAGAAGCCACTTGCTCGCGAAGGGCTGCCACTGCTTTTTCTTTTTCTTGCTCGATTTCCATTTTAGCTGCTTCTTTTAAACGAACAGCTTCTGCTCTTGCAGCTTGGATGATTTCTTCTCGTTGCTCATCTCCAAGTTTTCTAGCATTGTCGATTAAGCTTTGAGCTTCTTGTCGAGCATCTTTTAACATTTGACGATGTTGTTCAAGTAAAGCGTCCGCTTCTTTTTTCGCTTTTTCGGCAGAATCTATTTGATTAGCAATATGCTCTTCACGTTGTTTCATGATGCCCATTAACGGACCCCATGCAAATTTCTTTAAGAGCGCTAACAAAATTAAAAATACAATCAGCTGATAGACAGCATCACCAAGTGTAACACCGCCTGCTCCTAATACAAAGCCGCTTGTTAACACGCTCGATTCACTCCCTTCAAAGAGTTATCCTAGTTCAGATTTATCATGAATCACGTTCATTTCGTGATAATAAACATAAAGGAATGGCGAAGGTTCTAATGAATGATCTTCGCCATTTTAAACTTAAAATGTTATGCTGCAGTTCTAACCATAAATGCGATTACAACCGCGATAATCGGAATCGCCTCAACAAGAGCTACCCCGATAAACATTGTAGTTTGAAGCATACCACGAGCCTCTGGCTGACGTGCAATACCTTCAACTGTACGAGATACGATAAGACCGTTACCAATACCAGCTCCTAAAGCTGCTAAACCAATTGCAATTGCTGCTGCTAATGCACCCATTTAAAAAGTCCTCCTTTAATTTATAAAAAATTGTATTATTTTTTTGTTCAATTAATTGAACATTATATATTAATGGTCATGACTTACTTTGTGAGCCATGTAAACCATTGTTAACATTGTAAAGATAAATGCTTGGATTGCTCCAACGAAGATACTAAATCCTTGCCATGCAAGCATTGGAATGGCTGCACCTATTGCACCACCAACACCGCTTACACCTAATGAAACAAGTAAACTTAATAAAATCTCCCCGGCATAAATGTTTCCGTAAAGACGGAGACCGAGAGTTAAAGTGTTTGCAAACTCTTCAATAATTTTAATTGGGAACATAAACCAAAACGGTTTAAAGAACTCTTTCCCATAAGCACCGAACCCTTTAAGTTTCACACCATAGTAGTGTGATAAACCTACTACCATTATTGCCAATGACAATGTTACAACAGGGTCGGCTGTCGGTGATTTCCACCATAGTTCGTGGTCAACGACAATGGCGAATGGTAAACCAAGCATGTTAGCAACAAATACATACATGATGAGCGTTAATCCTAAAATGTGGAATCTTGCGCCTGATTTCCAATCCATTGTACTGTTAATGATATTTCTGACAAAATCAACCACCCATTCGAGGAAGTTTTGTCCTCCAGTTGGTTTCATCGCTAGTCTCCTAGTACATAAAACAGCGATGATAAATACGATAACTGCTGTGACAGTAATCATTAATACGTTTGATAAGTTGAAGTCTAAACCTAAGAACGTATATATAGGAGCTTTATGATCCACGTTCTTCACCTCTCTTCCCTACTCATGACGTTTAAAGACGATAATGAAAATGGAATCTATCATAATGACAATATAAAATGTCATTAGTCCCAATACAGCACTGATTAAATCAATATATTCCGAATACTCGTAGGCTACTAAAACGACTAATGCAGCTGATGCAAATCTAGTAAAAGTCCCTAAAGTTGCAAATTTTTTCCCGCTTTGTGTCGCTTCACCTAATCTTCTCGTTTTTCGGACCATTACCCACAAATTATACAGGCTTACACTTGTACCAAAAATTAACCCTAAAAACACACTTTGATATGGAGTAAATCCCCATCCGAGCACATATAGAGATAACAAGTATAGTATGTATTTTTTATATCTAGTAAACATGCTTTCAAGTTCAAGCATTTATCTAATTCTCCTGTAAATTCATACCTTCATAATGAGTATTTCTTTTATTGTGGCAAGTCCGATATGGTAAAACGAGGTCAAGATTCTCGGAAATGAATTCAAACTAATAGGTTGATTTGGATGAAAGGTCACATACCCATTGACCAAGATTTCATCAAATATTCGTGGATAACAAAATCTTCATGAATCAAAAATGAAAACCTTATCAAAGTTACCCTTTATGAGCATACAATAGGCTAAACATGATGTCAATTCTTTGGTGTGAAAAAGTTCACTTTCATTTCATTCCAAATTTTATTGTTCACAAAATTATCATATTTTATAAAATTAGGAAACGATTTAAAATGTTGGATAAAGAAAATCTATTTTTTAGACGATTTTCCCTGCTGAAAAAAATTAAAATGCTGCCTTAATTAGCAGCATGAGGTTTTTTCCTAATTTCTATCATCTGTTCAATATAATCTTCTTTTCCATCCTTTCTTGCAAAAATAATCCCTAAATAGACACCATCTTGTGGCAAATCTTCGTACGGAATTTCATTTTTAATCATGCCTCTTTTCACATTTCGGTGCCAATCGATAAATTGAATAAACCGATGAGTGTCAGGATCATACAAGGCGATTCCCATTTCATCTGCTCCTTCTGGGAGATAGGTTTCATATCTGTACGTATTTGGCCGATCTCCTTCTACCATCGAAAAACCCATAATTCTTGGATAGTTAGGTTCTTCTACCACATAAAGATATGGCAAATGTATCGTTTGGGATCCTGCATGAACTTTTACGAATCCATCATATATGTTGCTTTTTTTATGCTCGGATTTTAACCAGATAGAAATCTTCACTTGTTTACTTTCACCAGGATTTAATAAAAAACGATTAGGCAACTCCCATTGAAGCTCTGGGTTCACGTGCGGGATTTCAAAAGAATAGGATTGTTGTTGTTGACTAACATTTTTAATGGTTATCATTGTTTCTTTTTCATCTCTTCTTTTTCCATGAACTTCCCCAAACAATAAATGTCCTGGCATTATGAGGCTTTTCGTTTCGATTGCTTTATCTAATTGAATGCGTCCGGCTCCTTGCTCATATGTTTTATAAGGATTTCCATCTTTTTTATATAAAATTTTTGCCGTATTCATTAAAGCAGCCTTCACTTCTTCCGGGCTCCAATCAGGGTGTGCTTGTTTAATGAGAGCACATGCACCTGTTACATGCGGGGCAGCCATACTAGTACCATCTAAAGCAAGGTATCCATTTGGTACGGTACTTTCTATAGCAACTCCCGGCGCTACTACTTCGGGTTTAATATCCCATGAGTGTGTCACCGGTCCTCTTGAACTAAAATCCGCTAATTGATCGACTTCATGTACCATCTCTATATTGGCCAAAACCGTTTTTCCATTTAAATTTAGAAGGTATTCCCCGTCTTTTTTTGATATCGCAGCAACTGGAATGGATAGCGTTTCATCGAGCTTCCCTTGGAAAGTACCTTCTGTATTATTAAAGATGAGGACGGCCTTTGCTCCATGTTTGAGAGCATTTATTGCTTTTTGTGTAAAGGTAATTTTTCCTCGCTTTAAAAGAACTATTTTTCCGTTTACTTGCTTAAAATCGTTTTCTTCTCCGTATCCTCCATAAACAATTTCATACGAACGATCTAATTTCCAAGAAGCAGAGCCAATCAGAGGTTTTATTGAAATTTTTCGCTCATTTACTACTAAATAAGGTACATCTAAAGGTGGTGTCGATGCTCCAACAGATATGGCTTTTTCACTTGTTCCTGGTGTTCCTACCGTCCAAAGTTGAGGACCGGAATTTCCATTAGAAGTAACAGCGATGATTCCTTTTTTCACAGTATTATCTAATGCGATACTAGTCGGTAAATCAGGACCATTGATGGTCGTTCCTAATGAAAGGTTGATGATATCTACTCGATCTTTTATCGCCTGGTCAATCGCCGCTAACACATGTTCGGTCGTGCCAAATCCCCCAGGACCTAATGCCCGATAAGCAATTATTTCTGCATCTGGAGCAATACCTCTCATTTTTCCATTGGCGGCAATAATCCCTGCTACATGTGTTCCGTGGAACGTATTGTACGGACCATAGTTAATTGTTTCCATCGGATCTTTGTCTTGATCAATAAAATCTTTACCGCCTTTAAAATTTTTCCTTAAATCAAAATGATTGTAATCAATCCCGGTATCGATAACACCAATTTTTATTCCTTTTCCTGTCAAACGGCTTCCTTTTTCATCTAAAATATGTCTTACTTCATTGGTCCCGATAAAATGAATGGAATTTTCCCCATTTGCTTCGTATGGATATGAGGGATACAGATGTTGTATTTCTTTAATTTGTTTTAGTTGTTCTAATTCTTTTATTGGTCCTTGAACAGAAAATCCTTGTAAAGCGTGGGTATATACATGACGCAATTGAATGTTGGGGTAAGGGGAAATCATGTTTTGTATCTCTTCCCTAGTCAACGGTTCTTGCAACGTAACAATGGAGATTTTTTCTTCATGTTCTTTTTCTTTCGGAAGTGGTGGGAGGGAACGATTGAAC
This sequence comes from Bacillus sp. JST-5, assembly GCF_057747715.1. Classification (NCBI taxonomy): domain Bacteria; kingdom Bacillati; phylum Bacillota; class Bacilli; order Caryophanales; family Bacillaceae; genus Bacillus; species Bacillus sp. JST-5. The sequence continues at coordinate 9,846 of NZ_JBYLHW010000081.1, forward strand.
GTGGCATATGCTTGATGTGGAATGATGAATAACAAAGCTAAGAAGATCAATACTTTTTTCATCGTACACCCCCCTTTATTGTTTAGCATTGCTTTAACGATTGAGGGTATACGTCCTTTTCTTTTTTCAATTATTGGAAGAGGCAAATGAAATGATTAAATGAGGCAAAACTAGGCAAATTTTTTTAAAAAACATGTTTGGAAAAATTGTTTTCAAGTAAAGAAGGAGTAAAATTTGAAGAGTTCAATTTCTCCTTAAATTTCATATTTGACTCTAAATTAAATGTTGAGGTTTTAGGAAATGATTTGTCACTCGTGAATATGAATGGGCAAGTCGAAGAAAATCTTGCAACTAGGCTGATTTTATTTGCAAGTCGTTGTTCAGAGGGTAAATTGGTTAACCAAGTGTTCGAAAAATCTTGCAACTCACATTGATATATTTGCAAGTTGATCGACCAGCAGTGCATTATTGAACTAGTATGCGAAAAAAACTTGCAACTACGGTCTGACCCCCTAATTTTCGGACAAAAATTCGTCTATTCTCTGTTTTTCTTAATTTTTTATTTTTTTACCTTCTTCACCTTGGACTCATTCTAAAGGATGTCATTCATGAGTCAAGCCTACTTCGCTTGACTCTTTCATTCC
>NZ_JBYLHW010000082.1:0-10172 GCF_057747715.1 Bacillus sp. JST-5
TCCTCACTATAACTCAAAAAAGAAATAGTGGGTAAGATCACCCGTCGATGACCTTACCCACTAATCTTAGTATGTTTGTTATTATCATATTTATTTATTTTTCAATCTTTATCCGAATCTACCTGTTATATAATCTTTCGTTCTTTGATCTTGTGGTCTTGAAAATATAACAGATGTTTCATTACTTTCAATAAGTTCCCCCATTAAGAAAAATGCTGTTTGATCCGATACTCTGAAAGCTTGTTGCATATTATGAGTTACGATGACTACTGTATAGTCTTTTTTCAGTTGCAAAATCAGTTCCTCTATTTTCGCTGTTGATATCGGGTCTAGAGCAGATGTCGGCTCATCCATAAGTAGAACTGTCGGTTTTGTTGCAATGGCCCTCGCTATACATAAACGTTGTTGTTGTCCCCCTGATAATCCTAAAGCAGGGTCTTTTAAACGATCCTTCACTTCATCCCAAAGTCCAACATCTTTTAAACTTTTCTCCACTATTTCATTCAATTCTCTTTTCTTTTTAATCCCGTGGATTCTGGGACCGAAAGCAACATTATCATAAATAGATTGTGGGAAAGGATTTCCTTTTTGAAATACCATACCGATATCTTTTCTAATATTCTCTAAGTCGGATTTATTGTTTAAGATATTTTTCCCTCTAAAATTTATTTCACCGGACAATTTTACAGTTGGAACCATATTGACCATTAAATTTAGCGCTTTTAAAAAAGACGATTTCCCGCATCCAGAAGGTCCGATAATGGCAGTAACTTCTTTTTCTTCGATGGTAAGATTAATGTTTTTTAGGGCATGATGTTTTCCGTACCAAAGGTTAAAATCATGGATCGTTAATACGGGTTTTGATTTCGTCATCACTGATGGCATCGTCTTTCCTCCTTAACCGAATCGACCGGAAATGTAGTCTTCTGTTTTCTTTTCGTTTGGTTTATTGAAAATTATTTCAGTCTTGTCATACTCAACTAAGTTTCCATTTAGAAAAAACGCTGTTTGATCGGAAATTCTTTTAGCTTGCTGCATGTTATGCGTAACAATAATTATGGAGTAATCTTTTTTTAATTGGGTGATTAGCTCTTCAATCTTTGCATTCGATATTGGATCTAATGCCGAACAAGGTTCATCAAGTAATAATACAGACGGTTTTAATGCAATCGTTCTTGCAATACATAATCTTTGTTGCTGGCCACCGGATAAAGATAAGGCAGAATGATGAAGTCGATCCTTCACTTCATCCCAAAGGGCAGCTTTTGTTAAACTTTCTTCAACGATATCATCCAAGTCCTTTTTACTTTTGATCCCCGCAAACTTAAGTGCATGAGTAATATTATCGTATATAGATTTCGGAAATGGATTTGGTTTTTGAAATACCATTCCAATTTCTTTTCTTAAAGAAACTACATCCACATCTTCCCTCAACAAATTAATCCCGTCGTAAATAATCTCTCCTTCACATTTTGCCGTAGGAATTAAATCATTCATACGATTAATCGTTCTAAGAAATGTAGATTTCCCACATCCGGATGGACCAATAAGAGCTGTAACGGAATGTTTCTCGATATCCATGCTTACGTTTTTCACAACATGGTTTACACCATAAAAAACATTTAAATGATTTATCTTGAAAACATTGTCTTTTTCTTTTATTTCTTCCTTATTAGGTGTAAGACGATTTTCTAAATGAAGAATGCCTGACATATCATTCACATCCTTTGCCTTTTTATCTCACAGCTGTCAATCTTTGATGAATGACATTTCCAATCCAGCGTGCGAAAAGATTAAATAACAAAACAGAGATGACGAGAACGGCTGATGCTCCACTCGCTACTTCCGACACATCTGGAATAAGTCCTTGAGTATTTACCGACCAAATATGCACGGCTAATGTTTCGGCTGGTCTAAAAATGTTTAATGGAGATGTTTCCGAAAATGGATTCCAGTTCATGTAATCTAATCTAGGTGTCGATAAACCTGAGGTGAATAATAATGCGGCTGCTTCACCAAAAACCCGACCGGATGCTAAAATAGCCACTGTTAAAATTCCAGGGAATGCTCCTGGTAGTAAAATAGTTTTTATCGTATGCCAGTGTGTGACACCTAATGATAAACTTGCTTCTTTCAACTCTCTAGGAACAGATCGGATAGCATCTTCACTTACTCTAACCATGATCGGAATATTGAAAATAGATAATGCTAATGCACCGCCAATAATGGTGTATCCCCAACCGGTAGTATTAACAAACACTAATAACCCAAACATTCCAATGACAATCGAAGGTAAGGAAGATAAAACTTCAATACATGAGCGGATAAAATTAGTCAATTTCCCTGGCTTTGCGTATTCAGCCATATATATTCCACCTAGAACACCTAAAGGAACCGTCATAATCATCGTCAAGAAAAGGATGTAAAATGAATTAAACAGCTGATCTCTTATCCCACCACCGGCACGAATATTACTAGATGGCGATGTGAAAAATTCTATATTTAATTTTTGAAACCCTTGAACGACGATATAAGAAAATAAAGCAACTAGTAATGAAACAATGATCATGGCAATGGTGACAAACATACCTGTTGCCAAAAGATTAGCAAGTTTTCGATTCATTAAACTTTCCTCCTAGATGAAAGATAGCGAATCACTAGTATAAAAATAAATGACATCATAAGTAAAATAAGACCTAATGACCAAAGCGAGTTATTTTCTAAGCTTCCATAAGTGGTATGACCCATATTTAACGTAATGATTGTCGTTAAAGTTGCGGCAGGATCGATAATGGACTCTGGAAAATTCCGTACATTTCCGATAACCATTTGTACAGCTAATGCTTCTCCAAATGCTCTAGCCATCCCTAGTACAACCGCTGTTAATAATGATGGGAAAGCGGCGGGGATAAGTACTTTTCTTATCGTCTGCCAACGTGTAGCTCCTAAAGCATAGGAACCTTCTCTTAAACTATTAGGAAGTGAACTCATCGCATCGGTTGCAATCGATGTGACTGTTGGCAAGATCATAATGGATAAAACGATTGTTCCAGATAATAAACTAAATCCTAAGCCACCAACATGTTCACGAATAAATGGGACTAACAGAGTTAACCCAATAAATCCATATACAACGGAAGGAATACCAACTAAAAGCTCGATGGCGGGACGAAGAAATTTCCTCCCCCATTTAGGTGCAATTTCTGTCATAAATATCGCACCTCCTATGCCTAATGGAGCTGCAATGAATGCTGAAAGAAAAGTAACTGCAAATGAGCCAAAAATAAACGGTAAGGCACCGAAGGATGGATCATCTTTTGAAGTCGGATTCCACTCTATACTTGTTAAAAACTCAATAGGACTTAGTCCATTTTTTATAAAAGATTGTAAACCTTTTATAGTTAAAAAGATGGTGATTGCTAGTGTCAGCCCAATAATGATGAAAGCACTAATAGAAACTATCCACTTCCCACGAACTCCCCCATTTAATTTCTTTTTTCTTTTCTTCACTAATCGGTGATCTTTCAAATTGAGTGTTTTCTCCATGTTCGCTCCACCTCATTACATCCAATCATAGGGTAAATGTGCCCTCAAGGGACACACCTACCCCTTTTGAAAATTATCATCTATTATTTTTGCGTTATATTTCCTTTAGCATCACGTTCTACTTTCATTTTCGCAGATGAAATGTATCCTTGCGCTGGAAGAATAGTATTTTGAACTTCTTCACTAAACATGAAGTCTAGAAATTGCTTGATTACCCCTGTTGGTTCCCCTTTTGTATAGGAATGTTGATAGGCCCAGATTGGAAATTGACCATTTAGGACATTTTCAACTGTTGGTTCAACTCCATCAATCGATAACGCTACAATAGAATCATCTGTGAAATAAGAGAATGCTAGATAACCGATTGCACCTTTTGTTTCTGAGATAATTTTTTTAACGGTATTAGAGGAGTCTTCAGTGATTCCCTCTTCTGGTTCATTATTATCTAAACCATATTTCACAAACGTTGCACGAGTTCCAGAAGAATCTGGACGATTCACCAAAACAATTTCTTGATCTGCTCCACCTAACTCTTTCCAGTTTTTTATTTTCCCTGTAAAAACTTTGATTAAATCTTCTTTCGAAATGTTTGTTATCCCAACTTCCGGATGAACAGCTGCCGTCATCCCAACAACTGCCACTTTATGGTCAACTAATTCGTCAGCTGGAATCCCTTCTTTCTCCTCTGCAAAAACGTCTGAATTGCCAATATCAACAGATCCTTCAGCAACCTGACTTAAGCCTGTTCCTGATCCACCTGCATTCACTTGAATATCAACGTTTGGATGTTTATCCATGAACGCTTCTGCTGCCGCAGCTACTAATGGTTGCATGGCAGAAGAACCGGAAATCACGATTGTACCTGATAATTCTCCATCGTTTTTATTACCACTATTACTTGTGTTCGATTCTTTTGAACCACATGCGGCAAGTATTAGCGTGATGGTTGTTATGAACATAGCAATCGTCCATTTCTTTAACTGTCTCATTCAAGTTTCCCCCTAAAACATTTATTTTGACTTTCATTTTCATCATAAAGAGAAACTATTAATCTTGTTTAAATACAATGTAAAGCTTTTGTAAATAAAAATTAAAATTTTCAAACGAATCAATAAAACAAAAAAAGACTTGAAGATATTTCAATCCTCAAGTCAATCAATTATTGTTCATCTTGATCATTATCTTCGTCAGTTTCGTTTTTCTTATCTTCGTTTTTTTCTAAATCATTTTTCATCCTTTTTTCTTTAAGTTCAAAGTAAGCTCTTAATACTTGTTGACCAATTACGTTATTCGGACTATGGCCACTAGGTGAAACGCCATAATAAGCCCAAGGTACAACAATAGACATGGCCACTTCCGGTTGATCGTATGGAGCGTATCCAATTAATGTAAGATTATATACTTTTGTTCCCCATAATTTTTTATTCGGTCCGTAATAAAATGTCTCGGCCGTTCCTGTTTTACCAGCTGCATTATATGATTCATTGGAAAAGTAGTAAGATGCAGTTCCTTGACTTCCATGGAAAACTTGATAAAACCCTTGTTGAACCCGTTTGATCCACTCATCTTTCATATCTATACGGTTTAAGATTTGTGGCTTAATTTCTTCAATAATAGGCCCTAAAGCAGCATCTGCTTGTGGTTCTCTTATTTCTTTTACAATTTGCGGTTTCATTCGATATCCGCCATTAGCAATTGTTGAAACATATTGAGCAAGCTGTAAAGGTGTAACCGTATCATATTGTCCAATGGCATAATCCAGTAATAACCCCGGGTTATCAGGTTTATTTTTTAAACCAGATTCTTCATTTGGAAGGTCAATGCCGGTTTCAACTCCTAGACCAAATTGACTAAAATAATAGCGCATTTTGTTCATCGGTTCAGTTGCGTCCGAAATTCCAATGTATGGACTTCCAGGAACGTATCTTCCTTTACCGATATTTAATGCAGTATAAAACATATATACGTTGGATGAACGTTCTAATGCTTTAAGATCATCCACCCAACCCATGTTCGTCCAAGATTTTTTTATTTGTCCACCTAATTGTAAAGGTGCATCGTAAAAACGCGTTCCTGGTTGGATTGCACCTAATTGATAACCGGTTAATATCGTTGCTCCTTTGACAGTTGAACCAGGTTCAAATGTTTGTGTATATGTTCCTAAAGCAAAGTCTTCCATTTTTCCAGTTTCACGATTATATTGTTTTCCGGCCATTGACAAGATTTCACCAGTATTTGGATTCATTAAGACAACAAAGGCACGATCTAACGTTTCAGTTCTTGGTCTCTTAATACTTGCTAGTAATTCTTTCTCAATTATTTCTTCAACTTTAGTTTGTAATTCCATATCAATAGTTAATATTAAGTCTTTTCCACTTTCTCCTTCGTGGATGTATTCTGTTCCTAATACGTTACCATTATTATCCGTTACCATTTTTGACTTTGCTTTTTTTCCATGCAATACAGACTCATATCGTTTCTCAATGTAACTTTTTCCAACACGATCGTTCAAATTATAGTCACGGGATAAATAATAATATAAGTCACTTTCAGGTAGACCCTCATCATTATTCGTTACATTGCCTAAAACAGTTTTAAGTGTATGATCATACGCATACTCTCTTTGCCAATCAGTTGTGACGTCCACACCTGGTAGTTGTGATAAATTTTCACTAACAATGGCAAATTCTTCATCCGTTACGTTTTTATTTTTTATTATTACTTCGGATAAAGCATAGGCAGAGGCCATTTTCCGATAAATAGCAGCCACTTCTAAATCAATCGTACTTAATTCTTCATCGGTAATTCTCTCTCGTTTTAAATCGTCCAACTCAGCATTCGTTAATTTACCTTCTTGGAATTTTTTATATTCTTCTTTCGTAATTTTATCTTCCCCGTTATTATTCGTTAAAAGCCAAAAATCCCTTTTATCTCTGTCCGTTACTTTTTTGAAATCTTCTTCATTCATTTCTATAATAGAAGCAAGTTTCTCAGCAATTTCCAGCATTTCTTTCGGTTTTGGATTTTTGGGAGGAGTATATGTGATCGCTTTAAGCGGTACATTGTATACGATAGATTGATAATTCCGATCAAGAATTTCCCCACGAGGAACGTTTTTATTCACAGGGGTTTCTTCCGTTTTTCTTACTTGTTTCGTAAATTCTTCCCCATTAACGATTTGAACAACTCCGAGCCGTAAAATAAGGATTGAAAAAAGGATAAACACGGCAAAAAAGAGTAAATTCATTCTTATCGGGATATGCGATTTATTTTTCTTTTTGTTCATTCGTCCCCCTCCTTTTCTCCTTGGAATATTCCATTCTTTATTGTATAAGAAAAAGAGATATTTTTCTATAAAGGAACGTGCAATAAATAGAAAGAGCATTGGTAATTGTTGACGTAAAAAAAGGAGACTCAAGTAAGAGACTCCTTTGTTCTTTCGTTTTGGAAATGTATTTTCCGTATAAAAAAGTAAATGATCGAATGTCCCGCACCAATAAACATTAATAAAATAGGAATGCTTTCTTTCGGTGAAAAAAAGGTAATGGAAAATAAAAAAAGGAGAATAGAGATCGAACGACCAATATGTAAGAAAACTTCCCTAACGACAATATATTCAATTCTCATTTCTGCCGCTTTCCATCCATGCCCGATTACATCATAAGTAGTTGACACATAAGGAACTAATAAAATTGGGTAAGCTATGGCGATTACTGCAGCATAAGCGAGTAATCGTAAGTATGTAAAATTAAAGACGATTAGATAAATGGATGCATATAAAAGCAGCCCACCAATTAATATAGCTTTTTTTCGGTCTTTTCGTTTAATAAACCGTGTTGCTAAAAAATAACTAATAAAAGAAACAGCTGAATTTATAAGACCAAATTTACCTAAAGCCCATTCACTCCCCGTTGATAAAAAAACATATACACTGATAACGAACATAAACGTTCCTTCTCGTAATCCTTGAAATATGTGAGCATTTGTAATCAAACGCCAATTAATATTTCTTTTTCGTTCCTTCCAAATACGAACAAAATAATATTTTCCTTTTGCACTTCTACGATTAATAAAGAAACTTAATATAACCGCGCATGTAAATAACGCTAACGAAAAAGAAAAAATCAGAGTATAACCAGTGAAATTTTCCATCCTAGAAATGATATAACCTGCTAAAATTGGTCCTATCATCCCACCGAATGAAGATAGAATTCCTAAAAAACCGTTAAAAAAATCACGATTTTCCGGTTCTGTAATCTCAAACGTTAATATATTAAAAGCTAACCAATAAAATCCGTATCCAATACCTAATAATCCCCCAAGCACGATGAGAAATTGATTAGCGTTCGTACCAATAATTAACACCGTTAAATAAAATAAAGATAAAAAAATGACACCTAGCCTTAAAACAATGACTCGGTCAATTTTTTTTGCCCATCTACCAGCTAAAATAAAAATAAGTGGTTGTACAATTGTGACTGTCAAATTGTATATACCTAAATCTTTGAATTCTCCCGTTTGCTTCCATAAATAAATGTTGACAAATGTATTTGAAATCGCAACACTTAACGAATATAATCCACCAATAAGTAAAAGCAATATTAAATCTTTCGTGATTTCTACATTTCCAAGCCATTTCCTTCCTTTAACAATTTCGTTCATGTAAAACTCCCCTTTTCAAAAAATAGTTTTTGAAAAAGAGAGAAAAGATATTCTCTTTTTATTGGTGAATTTATCATAATTAAATAATAAAGAGTTCTTTTTTCATATTGAATCTTGTAAAATGTATGATTCCGAAGAACAAATTTCCGATACTGGAGAAGGAACCAAAACAACATATGACATGTTTTTTACATAAATGGAAGGTGAAGAATATGAACAGCATTTCCAATAAAATAACTTTTGCATACAATTTTGTAGTTGATAATGAAATTATTTCAAATAAAAATAAACGTGATGTTCCAACCATATTAGCGGTAGAAGCTACATTTACAATAAAAATCAATAATAAGTTATACTTTGAAACAGAGCTCGCTATTTTAGAATTTTATAAAGCATTATACGAATGGAAAGATAGAGTCACTGATGAACATATTCCAGAATTTCATTATTATACAATTGAATATGACGATTATGAAGGTGGTGCCATTTTGTCTTTAATTCCATTTTCCAATAAAGCAAGAGTGAAATCTATCTGGGCAGAGCAAGATTTATACAATGTTTTTAATTTAGACTATATTGTTGAGGAATTTATTCAATTAGAGCAAAATCTAAAACGAGATATAGAAAATTACTTTGGAATTGAGTTAAAAAAATTCATAAGACATATCCCATTGATAAAAGATCCTGGTTCGGACGATTAATAGCAAACAAAAAGAGAGGTTTGAATTCAAACCTCTCCGAGGGACAAACAAAGTTCCATAGGGAAAGACTTAGTTACTATTTCCAAACTCCAAGTAAAATCCTATTTCCCAATTATGATAAAAATCAGGTGTTAGTAACAGTGTTTTCGGTAACTATGCTGGAACTAAGTTTTTCTCTAAATGCAATGAGGATCTATTGGAATAATAGAGTATAGTTCATCCAATTGAAAAAAATATAGATATATAAACGATTTGTAAACATATAAAAAAGACTGAACCCGAAATGGATCCAGCCTTCTCCGCATTGATTTTGTATTGAATTTTTATTGAAAGAATATCTAAAACCGTTTATTAAATCCCCTTCGATTTTTATTCAGAGGAAAACTGGAAAAATAAATTTGATTAATATGATTATTTTGCTGCGTTGTAACGTTTGTTAACTTCTTCCCAGTTTACAACGTTCCAGAAGGAGTTAATGTATTCAGGACGACGGTTTTGATATTTTAAGTAATATGCATGCTCCCAAACATCTAAACCTAAAATAGGAGTTTTTCCTTCCATTAAAGGTGAATCTTGGTTTGGAGTACTTGTCACTTCAAGTTCACCGTTATTAACGACTAACCAAGCCCAACCAGAACCGAATCGAGTAGTAGCTGCTTTTGTAAATTCTTCTTTAAATGCTTCAAAGCTTCCGAATTTTTTGTTGATAGCTTCAGCTAATTCTCCAGTAGGTTCACCGCCGCCATTTGGAGATAAAATTTGCCAGAATAGTGAATGGTTTGCATGTCCTCCACCATTGTTTCTTACAGCTGTACGTACCGCTTCAGGAACTGCATCAAGGTTAGAAATTAAATCTTCTACGGATTTACTTAATAATTCTGTATTTCCTTCTAACGCATTGTTTAAGTTTGTTACGTAAGTATTATGATGTTTTGTGTGGTGAATATTCATTGTTTCTTTGTCAATATGAGGCTCTAATGCATCGTAGCTATACGGTAATTGTGGTAATTCGTATGCCATTTTTTCTTCCTCCTTTTATGTATGTTATTAAGCTTTAGATGGTTATTTTTACTAAAGCCTTTATCAATAGATTAACAAATTTACTTTGTTGATTCAATGATTTCGCCTTCGAAAATAATATCTCCCTAACTTTCAACAAACATACTAAAAATTCTTTTTCAATTAGAAACATACTAAGATTAGTGGGTAAGGTCATCGACGGGTGATCTTACCCACTATTTCTTTTTTGAGTTATAGTGAGGA
>NZ_JBYLHW010000083.1:0-9791 GCF_057747715.1 Bacillus sp. JST-5
TTGCCTTTTTTAGAACTTTTGCGGTTTAGAATTTCCAATTCCTTTGATTTTGGTGCTTGACATATTACCGCAGGACTTCTTTTATTTCTCCTAAAGATGTAGAATACTCGGTTGTTTAGAAGGAGTGAAAAATATTTTATATAACATCTAAATTCTACAACTTTAGTTACTACTATATTAGTTTTAATAATAAAAACGATTCCTACGCTTATACTAAAATGAATCTTTATAACTAATAAAATAGGTAAAAAGGGCAATAAACCAAGTTTACTGCCCTTTTTCTTTATTAAAATTCCATAGCTGCCTTCACAGCTTTTTTCCATCCGTTATATAGATTTGTTCTTTGATCTTCTGACATTTGAGGCGTAAATGATTTTTCTAAATTCCATTGGTCAGCAATTTCAGAACGGCTATTCCAAAAACCGACCGCTAATCCAGCTAAGTAAGCAGCTCCTAGTGCAGTGGTTTCGTTAATAACTGGACGCTCGACTGGCACGCCTAAAATATCGCTTTGGAATTGCATTAAGAAATTATTCTTTACCGCTCCACCGTCTACCCGTAATGTTTTTAGCCTAATATTGGAATCAGCTTCCATTGCTTGAAGGACGTCTTTTGTTTGATAGGCTAAGGATTCCAATGTTGCACGAACAAAATGTTCTTTTGTCGTTCCACGTGTTAAACCGAAAACGGCTCCTCTCATATGACTATTCCAATACGGTGCTCCCATCCCTACGAAGGCAGGAACGACATAGACTCCATCGGTTGATTCCACTTTTTCTGCATAAGACTCACTGTCAGCAGCAGACTTAAACATGCGAAGCCCATCTCGTAACCATTGAATAGCTGAGCCTGCTACAAATATACTTCCTTCCAATGCATATTCCACTTTTCCATCGATTCCCCAGGCAAGAGTAGTTAATAACCCGTGTTCAGATTTTACAGCTTTCTCCCCCGTATTCATTAACATAAAGCATCCGGTTCCATACGTATTTTTGGCCATTCCTTCTTCAAAACATGCCTGGCCAAAGAGAGCTGCTTGTTGGTCTCCTGCCGCTCCAGAAATCGGAACTTTTTGTCCAAAGAAATGTGCAGGATCAGTATACGCGTAAACTTCCGATGATGGGCGGACTTCTGGTAGCATGGATGATGGAACTTGTAGTATATTCAATAACTCTTCATCCCATTTTAAATCATAGATATTATACATAAGCGTACGGGATGCATTGGAGTAGTCTGTTACATGTGCAGCTCCTCCAGATAATTTCCAAATAATCCAAGTATCAATGGTACCAAAAAGTAACTCTCCTTTTTCTGCCTTTTCTCTCGCACCATCCACATTATCTAAAATCCATTTCACTTTTGTTCCTGAAAAATATGCATCTATTAATAACCCTGTTTTATCTCTAATAATTTGATCATATCCTTGCTCTTTTAAATTTTCACATATATCCATTGTTTGACGAGATTGCCAAACGATAGCGTTATAGATCGGTTTACCTGTTTGTTTATCCCATACAACAGTTGTCTCACGTTGATTCGTAATACCAATTGCTGCAATCTCTTCTGGTTTAATTTCTGCTTCTGAAAGTGCTTCTGCCATTACCGCTAAAACCGAGCCCCAAATTTCGTTCGCATTATGTTCCACCCACCCTGGTTTAGGAAAGTATTGTGTGAATTCTCGTTGAGCAATCTTTACAATCTCTCCCTTTTTATTAAAAATTATGGCCCTTGAACTTGTCGTTCCTTGGTCAATTGCTAAAACATATTTCTTTTCCAAAAGAATTCCCCCTTATTCACACAATAAAGTCTTACGATGATAGCTATACTGTTCTGTTATTTGTTCCTTTATCATAAACAAAAGCCCACACACCAACAAGTAAAAAGATTACAGACCCAAGCCAGAAAGCTGGACTAAGCTCTCCTAAAAACATGGCTTCGTAAAATAATGCTCCATATATACCCCCAAAAATCGGTCCAATCACTGGTACCCACGCATACCCCCAATCTGAATTTCCTTTTCCAGGTATAGGTAAGAAAAAGTGAGCGATTCTCGGACCTAAATCACGGGCTGGGTTAATAGCATATCCTGTTGTTCCTCCTAATGACAAACCAATGGCAATAATCAAGAAGCCGACTAATAACGGATTTAGTCCTTCTGCTAATTGATTCGCGCCTATCGATAAAATCCCTACAATTAATATAAATGTTCCAATCATTTCACTTAATAAGTTAGCTGGTAGACTACGAATGGCAGGAATGGTTGAAAATACTCCTAATTTTGCTTCTTGATCGGTAGTTTCTTTCCAATGTGGCAAATAGTGAAAGTAAACAACAACTGCACCAATGATCGCCCCTAACATTTGCGCTAAAATATATGCAGGTACATCATTCCAAGGAAAATCACCAATGGAAGCTAGGGCAAGTGTAACAGCAGGGTTAATATGTGCTCCACTAAAATTACCGATAGCATAAATAGCAATAGCTACTGCAAGTCCCCATCCAAATGTAACAACAATCCAACCGCTATTTTCTGATTTAGTACCACGCAACACTACTCCTCCGACGACACCACCACCAAAAATAATTAATATCATCGTCCCAATTAATTCCGCTAAGAAGGCTGACATGAAGAATTCCCCCTTTATTTTTTCAATCAATAAAATAAATCAATTAACTTTTTTGAATAAAAAAATTAATAACTGCTCTTAACGCGTCTGATTCATCTTTTCCATCACACGATATTGTTACTTCATCGCCTTCTTTAATAATTGCACCGACTAAACTAAGGACGCTTTTGGCATTAATCATTTTTCGATCAGATTTAATATAAATATCGCTTTCAAATTTCCTTGTTATTTTTGTTAACTCTGCAGCAGATTTGGCATGGATTCCCGCCGGGACGGAAACAATGACTTGTTGTTCAATCATGTCATAACACCTCTATTACTATTCATTTTAGAAAGCCCTTACATTTTAATTGTAAATGTTAATATTTGGATTACATTGCTTCCAATCCCGCTTTCAATAGTTGCAACATAGGTACCTTCTACAAGAAAAATCATGAAATTTTTCCCTTTCACACATCACATTCTGTACGAGAACGATTCCTTGTTTTATAAATGTCATATTTGATATTACTTCCACTAATTCCGACATTAAAATTACAATTGAACAAAAGCCTAAATTTTAAATACCTACCAAAGCTTTACTGGTTGATGGGTTTCCTTTACAACATTTTCCCTCCTTTACAAAAAAGAGTCTTTTGTCCATATATATTTCAAAACTTCATCAAACATGTTATTTAAGATATAAGTTTTTGGAGCAAAATAAAAAAGAGATAAGGACCTAAATAGATGTTCCTTATCTCTTAATAATTCATGATGTAATTTGTACACAATTATCATTTTCTTGTTTTTTAATGACACGATCATAGGTTAATGTTGTAATCATGGCAATAATAAATAATCCAATAAGTATTAAAAATAAATATGACATTCCAAAATAATCAACGATCAATCCTCCAAGCAAAGGTCCAATCATCCGACCGCATGTTGCGGCACAATTAACGACACCTTGATAAAAACCTTCTTTGCCTTTTGGTGCTAACTCATTTGCAATTGTCGGTACCGCTGGCCAAATGAGCATTTCTCCAATCGACATAATCGTCATTGCCGCAACAAATCCGCTAAAATGTTCAGCGACTGAAGCGATTAAAAAAGAACCGATGAAAATAAACAGTCCTACAATCATTTGAAGTTTGACCGTTTTTAAAATAAATTTAATGGTTCTTGACAAGACTGGCTGTGCTAATACGATGATCATACCGTTAATGGTCCATAATAAACTATATTGTTTTAAAGTAATATTAATTTCCTGCGTATATGTTGCAATTGTTGTCTGCCACTGGACGTAAGCTACCCAACAAAGTAAAAAACCAAAACTTACAATTAGCACTGCTATAAAATTTTTAGATATAACAAGTCTTTTCTTTTCTCTTTGTATACCATCTTTCGTTCGAACTTCCGTAATGGAACGATAGCCAAAAAAGGCAATAAAAAAGAATATAAAGTAAAACAGGAAATTTGCCAAAAAAATAAGTTGAAAAGAGAATGATGCCACAACTCCACTTAAAGCGGATCCGATAGCAACCCCAATATTTGCAGCTACATACATAGCATTAAAAGCCTTTCGTCCTCCGCTTTTCCATGAAGTCCCGGCCATTGCATACATTGCCGGATGAACAATCCCTGTTCCTAATCCAATTAAAATGAGAAAAATAACATAATGTGTCCAACCGTGCCAAAAAGTGAGACCTAAAAGGGACACAAGGGTTATAAAGATCCCTAACATAACTGATTTATATCCGCCTATTTTATCGTATAAATATCCACCATATAAATTCCCTATGACAGTAGTTGCAGAATTTAACATGAGAACAATCCCTGCTAGCGATAGGGATTTTCCTAAATAGTCGTGTATATAAATTGTGTTTAATGGCCATAAAAACGAACTTCCAGTTACGTTCACAACCATCCCAATCACTAATAGCCAAATAATTTTTGGCATCGTTTGACTCCCC
The DNA here is from genome assembly GCF_057747715.1 of Bacillus sp. JST-5. Lineage (NCBI taxonomy): Bacteria > Bacillati > Bacillota > Bacilli > Caryophanales > Bacillaceae > Bacillus > Bacillus sp. JST-5. The sequence continues at coordinate 4,580 of NZ_JBYLHW010000083.1, forward strand.
TATCTTGCGTTTATTTCGAATACCTAAATATTTTAGAGCTTTTTTTAATCCAGAGCAAGAAAAATTTATAAGTCCATAGATACATTTTTTATCAAAATATATACCCGGCCATCTTTATGAAAGAATAGCCGGGTAGAATGGTCATCTGCCTATTCCTATTATGGACAGTCGTAACTTAATTTTTCATTTGTATTTGTTACCATTTATAAATGGTTGAGAAAATCTCCTTTAATGATCCGAAAGAATCATATCATTTTGTATTTGTTGCAGTAATAAACGCTTGCGATGAAGAAGCTCGCGTTGTTCTGGACTTGCGCTATTCATCGTTTTCATTAAATCATTATATGTCTCTTCTAGTTGCATTAAAGCCTCGGTATATTCTGTTTCATTCACTGATTCTTGTCTCGATTTTTCTTTTAACTGTTCCTCTGCAAAGCGGACCGTTTCATCCACTCGGTTAAGGAGATGGTCTATGGACTTTCTCGTAGTCATGTCGAACCCCCTTTTCAAATATGAAGAGCCCATTCTCTTCAATGTTAGTTTAAACAAATCAGACAAAATTTCTCATTCAATTGTTTCCATTCATATAGGTTGGCTTATTCAAACATTCCATGATAAAATTCGAACATAACATTCCCTAATGGAGGTTCAGGATGAATCCTTTTCCATATTCATTTGATCATAAAAGATACCATACATGGAATTACCATTTAAAAAACACATTCGGTCATAAAGTATTTAAAATCTCTTTGGACGCAGGGTTTGATTGTCCAAATCGTGATGGGACCGTTGCTTTTGGCGGATGTACATTTTGTAGTGCTAGTGGTTCAGGTGATTTTGCTGGAAATAGAAAAGAAGACTTAGTTACGCAATTTAATACAATAAAAAATCAAATGCATCAAAAATGGAAAGACGGAAAATATATCGCTTATTTTCAAGCTTTTACCAATACACATGCACCTGTGGATGTATTACGCTCCAAATATGAACAAGTGTTAAAATTAGATGGAGTGGTTGGTTTATCTATCGCTACAAGACCAGATTGCTTACCTGATGATGTGGTAGAATATTTGGCAGAATTAAATGAACGAACATATTTATGGGTTGAACTTGGCTTACAAACGGTGCATGAAAAAACAGCTAACTTAATTAATCGTGCCCATGATTATCAATGTTATATCGATGGAGTTCAAAAATTAAGAAAGCACGGCATTCGTATTTGTTCACATATTATTAATGGATTACCGCTTGAAACATATGATATGATGCTTGAAACCGCAAAAGAAGTTGCCAAACTTGACGTTCAAGGTATTAAAATCCATCTTCTTCATTTACTGAAGGGGACACCAATGGTCAAACAATATGAAAAAGGTCTCGTACAGTTTTTATCGATGGACGAATATGTTCAATTAGTATGTGACCAGTTGGAAGTTTTACCCCCGGAAATGATTGTTCATCGCATCACTGGTGATGGTCCTATCGATTTAATGATTGGTCCCATGTGGAGTGTAAACAAATGGAAGGTTATGAATTCCATCGATCAAGAACTTGAAAGACGAAACAGTTGGCAAGGAAAGTTTTATTTTAAGGCTAAAGAGGAGAAGTTCGTATGACTTTAGAAAAAATCATTCCATTTTCCCATTCTCTTTTAAAAAAAATTGTACAAGCAGGTGATATTGTTGTTGATGGAACTATAGGAAATGGAAATGATACACTTTTATTAGCTCAACTTGTTGGAAAATCTGGCTTAGTATACGGCTTTGATATACAAGAAAAAGCTATCGAAAATACAAAAAAACGATTGGAAGAGAACAATGCCCTTAATCAAGTCCGATTATTTCAAAAAGGGCATCAATATATAAAAGAATGTATCCCAAATGAACATTGGGGCAAAGTAAAGGCAGCCATCTTTAACCTTGGTTATTTGCCAAAAGGAGATAAATCAATCGTTACAAAACCGGAAACAACCATTGAAGCAGTTAAACAATTGCTAGAAATTATCACAACAGAAGGTTTAATCATTTTAGTTGTATACTCTGGACATGAAGAAGGGAAAATAGAACAAGAACAGTTGCACAAATTTTTAATCTCCCTCGATCAAAATATAGCAAATGTTCTACTTTATCAATTTATTAATCAAAAAAATAACCCTCCATTTATTTTTGCTATCGAAAAAAAGTAAAATCCAAAAGGAGCAATTCAATCATGCTCTTTTTGGATTTTTTTCATTTATAAAAGTTCATTTGCGATTAATTCAAACGATTTTAACTTGTCATTGAAATCATAAGTAATCGTTGCCAACATAATTTCATCAGTCTCATATCTTTCACATAACTGAATGATTTCTTCTTTCACTTTTTTCGGGTTTCCAATAATCATCCGTTTACGATTTTCTTGAATTCGTGCAAGTTCATAGGGACTATATTCATATTGAGCCGCTTTTTCTGGACTAGGTGTACCAAGAGATGGGATTCCTTGTTCTAATAAAAGAAATGATAAGTCGATACTTGAAGCAATTTTTTCTGCTTCTTCGTCTGTCTCAGCACAAATAGCAAAAACTGCCGTCATGTTTTTCGGTTTTTTTAAATACTTTGAAGGTTTGAAATGGCGAAGATACATATTCATATAATATTCTCCACCTTCACCATTTATAAATAATGCAAATGTATAAGGTAAACCTAAATTTGCCGCTAATTGCGCACTTGATGGACTTGATCCAAGTAGCCATACTTCAGGAATCGCTTCGACTATCGGGGTAGCCTTTAAACCATATAACATATGATCCTTATCTAAATCATCGTTCAAATAAGCTAATAATTCTTCCACCTGCTCAGGGTATTGATCTACGTTTCGATTTCTTCCCCCTTGTAAAGCAATCGTTGCTCTCGGCATTCCACCAGGAGCCCTTCCAATTCCTAAATCCACTCTATTAGGTACTAATCCTGCCAATACTTTAAAGTTTTCTGCCACTTTATAAGGGCTATAGTGGGGTAACATAACACCACCAGATCCCACTCGAATCGTTTTCGTTTTCGCAGCAATATAAGAAATTAAAACTTCTGGTGAAGAACCTGCTAACCCCGTCGTATCATGATGCTCGGAAACCCAAAATCTCTCATATCCAAGTTTTTCAACAAATTGTGCTAATTGAACCGTTTGTTTTAAGGCTTCCTCTGCCGTTTGTCCTTCCGAAATTGGAGATTGATCAAGAACACTAAGTTTTATTTTCATGTTAAACACCTCTAGTTTTTCATCACTTCTATTTTGAATGAAAAGATAACAAATGTCGAAAAAGGTGCTCACAAACATGATTCTATAAAAATTTTGTCTTCATTTTTCTATACAATTTACCGTTTAAATAAAAAAAGTAACTCGTAAATCCTTTTTCTTTCAGTAACTTTTTCGCTAACTTTTTTATTTTCTTTGAGGAGTTTGTTTTTTCATCAGATAAATAAATCCCTAAAAGTCCATCACTAATTAATTGATGGAATTTTGCATGTGGCAAAAGGCTTGTACTTTTTTCAGCTTCCCTAATAAAATGTAAAAAGCGTTCAAACATCTCCTCTTCATTTTTATAGTAAAAGCAAAAATTCAAATCTCCACCTAGACGATCTTCTTCTTGATCAATGAAATAGTCGAGTAAAATGTGCAACCCTTGAATAAAAGGAAAATACCCATCTTTAATTTTCCTGCTATGTTCCTCTTTAAAATCATTTCGAAAAGCATATGTAACAAGGCAAAAAATGCCCAATGTAGATCCTGCCGATGCAGAAAACTCATACCAATCCATAGGAGGAAATTTATGTTTATGAGTATTAAACCATTGCATTAGCCTAGGAATTCTTTTTTCTTCAACAACATGTTTATGTATTTGTAAGTCACAGTAATATTGACATAGTTCAATTAAATCATCTTTAATATAAGAATATGCTGGCACTGTTTTTAAAATAGCCTGACAAGTTTTTACTAATTCATGTAAATATCCACCATCATCTTGATGATCTCTATATCGATAATAGTTCGGAAGATTTTCCTCTAGAGAAATGGAATGAAGCATTGATTCATGTAATGCCTTAAAATCTTCAGGGTCTAATGATGTGCTTCTATCACAAAGATTGTCCAAATAATCGCTAATGGTTTGATAAGCAACAATAAACGTAATAATTTCTTTGTAACAATTAGGAGCTAATAAAGATAAAATACTTCCCCCTTCGCAATGAAATGTTTTTAACTCTATACTGTCTAATGCTTGTTTTCTTAACTCAGGATCTGGAATTTGTCTCGCTCGTTCCTTCCAATAGCTTAGTTGTTCATTTACCGTTGGGAAAATATATTTATATGACTTCAACATTAATTGAAGAGCATTTAATGGTACAGACATGTTTTCACCTCTATAATTTGGGCAAGCCTACTTTTATTCATATAGACAATCTTACGATAAAATTAGTTATTATACTATTATACCTAATTCTTTATCTTAAAAAATTAACAATGATTCATAACGAAAGGATGGATGTTCGTGATTTATTCATACTACGGAAAAACCCCTGTCATTTCAAAAACAGCATTTATTGCTGATTATGTAGCCATTAGCGGTGATGTGACAATAGGAGATTATACGAATATTTGGTTTAATACATCGATTCGTGGGGACGTCGCTCCAACCTATATCGGATCAAAAGTAAGTATCCAAGATAACTGTGTTCTCCATCAAAGTCCAAACAATCCATTAATTATCGAAGATGAAGTGACTATTGGACATCAAGTGATTTTACATAGTTGCATTATTCGCAAAAAAGCATTAATCGGAATGGGTTCAATAATTTTAGATCAAGCTGAAATTGGTGAAGGAGCATTTATTGGCGCTGGAAGTCTCGTTCCTCAAGGGAAAAAAATTCCTCCAGGAGCTCTAGCGTTCGGGAGACCTGCGAAAGTTATACGAATGTTAAACGAAGAAGATATTAAAGACATGGAGAGAATTGTTCGCGAATATACAGAAAGAGGACAATATTATAAATCACTCCAACAGAAAAATAAAAAAGTTTAATTTACCATTATAGTTGAAAAATTATAATGAATGTTGTGTCCAAGGCAAAAATCATCATTACTGTCTAAAAAACAAATCGAGTAGGAGGGGGTGACTAACCCCCGACCTCTCACACCACCGTACGTACCGTTCGGTATACGGCGGTTCAATTAAGTATGACGTAGA
>NZ_JBYLHW010000084.1:0-9786 GCF_057747715.1 Bacillus sp. JST-5
CCTATGAAGTTATCAAAGAACAAAATTCTAACTGGAAAATACCTCAAAAGAGGATTCTAAAAATACTATACGAGGAGAATATATGATGAAATAAGAATCATAATATTAATAAAATTGTGAATATATTTATAATATACTATAATATTTTGTATATAAAAATTTGTTTTTAAGTTTTAGGAGGGGATTTAACGTGAAAGTAGAAGAACTGCCAGTATTGAAAGAAAACTATAATCTAAAAAACTATGAAGAAACTTATCGTACTTTTGATTGGAAAGATGCAGAGAAACATTTTTCTTGGTATGAAACGGGAAAAGTTAACATGGCTTATGAAGCAATTGACCGTCATGTTCATACATTTAGAAAAAATAAAGTAGCATTATATTATCGGGATGACAAACGATATGAAAAATATACGTTCAAAGAAATGAAAGAGCTTTCAAATAAGGCAGCAAATGTGTTAAAACAGTATGGTGATGTAGAAAAGGGAGACCGAGTGTTTATCTTTATGCCTAGATCACCAGAATTATATTTTGCCTTATTAGGTGCTTTAAAATTAGGTGCAATAGTTGGTCCTCTGTTTGAAGCCTTCATGGAAGGTGCGGTTCGAGATCGATTGCAAGATAGCGAGGCAAAAGTTCTTGTAACGACCCCAGAATTACTTTCACGAGTTCCAGAACAAGATTTACCATCTTTAAAAACAATATTTTTAGTAGGAGAAAATATTGAAGAAACTGATAAATATGTTGACTTTTTAAAGCAACTTTCTTCAGCAAGCAGTGATTTATCTATCGAATGGGTTAATAGAGAAGATGGAATGATTCTCCATTATACATCTGGTTCTACCGGTAAGCCAAAAGGAGTTTTACATGCTCATAATGCAATGATTCAACATTATATGACGGCCAAATGGGTTCTTGATTTACAAGAAGAAGATATTTATTGGTGTACGGCTGACCCTGGTTGGGTAACAGGAACGTCTTATGGAATATTTGGTCCATGGCTAACGGGTACGACAAATGTGATAGTAGGTGGACGGTTTAAGCCAGAAGCATGGTATAAAACAATTGAAGATTTTGGTGTAACTGTTTGGTATAGTGCTCCTACAGCATTCCGAATGTTAATGGGTGCTGGTGATGAAGTAGTGAAGCAATTTGACTTATCTTCACTTCGTCATGTATTAAGTGTAGGGGAACCATTAAATCCAGAGGTCATTCGTTGGGGAATGAAAGTATTTAATAAACGAATACATGATACATGGTGGATGACAGAAACTGGCGCCCAACTCATTTGTAATTACCCATGCATGGAAATCCGTCCAGGTTCTATGGGTAAACCAATCCCAGGCGTAGAAGCAGCCATTGTTGATGATCAAGGAAATGTTTTACCGCCAAATCGAATGGGGAATTTAGCAATTAAAAAAGGTTGGCCATCGATGATGATTGCAATATGGAATAATCCTGAAAAATATCAATCCTATTTTCTACCAAATGGAGATTGGTATATTTCAGGGGATTCCGCTTATATGGATGAAGATGGATACTTCTGGTTCCAAGGACGTGTCGACGATGTCATTATGACTTCAGGTGAGCGTGTTGGTCCATTTGAGGTAGAAAGTAAACTTGTTGAACATCCTGCGGTTGCTGAAGCAGGAGTTATTGGAAAACCGGATCCTGTAAGAGGAGAAATTATTAAAGCATTTATTGCCTTACGAGACGGATATTCACCATCAGAAGAATTAATTGAAGAAATTCGTCAGTTTGTGAAAAAAGGTTTAGCTGCCCATGCTGCGCCTAGAGAAATTGAGTTCCGTGAAAAATTACCAAAAACTCGAAGTGGGAAAATCATGAGACGTGTTCTTAAAGCATGGGAATTAAACTTACCTACTGGTGACTTATCGACAATGGAAGATTAATAAAGGAGCTGCTAACATAGCAGCTCCTTTTTTTTACTAAAAAAGAAGTGATTGCGATTGCAACCACTTCCATCATATTTATGAATCTGTTTCTTCTTCATCATTATCGCTTGGTTTTTCTGTTTCGTCAGGTTTTTTTGAAGTATCCGGTTGTCGATTTCCAATTTGAACAATATTGGATGGAGGTGATTCATTTCCTGCAATGTCCACTGCAACGACAAAATATTGTCCATTTGGTGCCTGGTATGAAAGTTTTTCACTAGCTTTTACAGATTTAACTAATGCTTTTTCTTTCCCGGTTCCTTTATATATACGATAGCCTATTACATCTTTAGCTGAGTGAGCATTCCAAGTAATCGTATTCTTGTTGACAGAAATCTTTATAGCTGATGGTGTTTTACCATCATCTTCTAATTTTGCATCAGGGACTAATATTTTTGACCATCTCTCATTTTTTGGAATTAATTGTTCTTTCTTTTTAAAGTTTTTTCCAACGATTCGATCAATGAAATCTGGATTTAAAATCAACCCTTCTTCTGTAAATTCTTTTGGAGTAGAAGGTAAAGCTAAGTATTTTTCTTTCCCTATTTTTACATATCTTCCTTTGATTAAGCTATCGTCAACTTTCGTTGGTGCATATTGAGCAATAAAATAATCTTCTCCAATCAGACCTGCTTCCCGACAAGCATCTGATGGCAACATACCCGAAACTAAACAAAAAGAACGTTTGACGATTCCACCAGGCATTTGGAAACGCTCTTTAGGAGCAATTAATTCTGGATTAATATCGTACGCAGCGTTCATAAGCTCTGCCCATAATTGCAGATGAGTTCCAGAATTACTAATGGTTTTTGGTGTGTCATATCCCATCCATATGCCAAATGTAATATTCGGATTCATAGCCACAAACCAAATATCTTGCGTATATTCGGATGTTCCTGTTTTTCCTGCCCAATCTGCTTGGAATTTTAACATTCCTGGAACAGCTCTTGCCGTACCTGTTGGACCTTTTAATACGTCTCTCATCATATCAAGCGTTAAATATGCAGCTTGTTTTGAGAATACTGTTACTGGTTCAGATTTATGCTCATAAATAATTTTGCCATCGCTATCGACAATTTTATCAATCATATATCCATCTACAAACTCGCCCCCATTGGCAAATGTAGAATAGGCGTTTACATTTTCCTCAACAATTACATCCGGTGCACCTAATCCTGTTGATAGGTTCTCAAAATGTTCCGGTTTTAGTGTGGATATTCCCATTTTTTCTAAATATTGACCAGGATTTTTAGAAATAATATTTCTTAACAGACTAACTGCTGAAACGTTATATGATGCTTGTAATGCTTGTCTAGCCGTCGTCAACCCATAATAGGTCCTTGAAAAGTTTTGTGGCCAAGAAGAGCCATCATCTCCTTTTAATCCTAAATCGACATCTGCAATGACCGTACCTGGAGAAGCTAGCCCCATATCAATAGCTGGACCATAGACAAATAATGGCTTCATTGTTGACCCGTTTGGGCGACCTTTTTCATATGTAGCATGGTTTAAATAACTGATTTCTCCATTTTTAGATCCTCTACCACCGACATAGCTGATAATTCTTCCTGTTTTATTTTCCCTTAATGACGCACCTACCTCAATTTGTTCATATGCGTCTTTTGTCGGTTCATACTTATCTGCTTCATAATACTTAAAGTTTTTTACGATTTTTTGGAAAGCATCATAAATCTCTTTATCAATGGTTGTATGAATTTGGTAGCCATTTTGTCTTAAATCTCGTTCGGCTAAAATTCGATATTGCTCATTTAATTCTTTACTTTCTTTTAAATCTTCTTTTGTATAACCGTCTTGTTCAGCGAGAAGAATGGATAATACATCTATGGCCCTTTCTTCAATTTCAAAAATCAAATAAGGATATTCTTCAATAATCGAATTTTGTTTTGGAATAAAATCTTTAACTATATTATAATTGACAGCTTCTTTATATTCTTTTTCTGAAATATAACCCATCTCGAACATTCTTTGTAAAACGATTTTCATTCGGTTAATTCCAGGTTGTAAATCTTCCTTACTTTTTAATTCACCTTCAACAGTAAATGGTGTATATAAAAATGGACTTTGTGGTAATCCTGCTATAAAGGCTGCTTGTGGTATCGTTAAATCTTTAGCATCTACACCAAAAATCCCTTTTGCCGCTGTTTGTACACCAGCAATATTTCTACCACTTGAATTTCTCCCTAACGTAGAAACATTTAAGTACGCTTCTAAAATTTGTTCTTTTTTAAAAAACTTCTCTAACCTTAAAGCAAGCATAATTTCCTTTGCTTTTCGTTCAAAAGATACTTCATTCGTCAAAATTTGGTTTTTTACAAGTTGTTGTGTTAATGTACTTCCTCCTGATTGAATAGAGGAATTTGTAAATTCCTGAAATAATGCACGGAAAATGGCTTTTGGTACTACACCAGGATGATTCCAAAAATTTTGGTCTTCCGTTGCAATCACGGCATTAATTAAATGTTTTGAAACATCTTCTAGTTTAACTTCTTCTCGTTCGATATCAGACCGTAATTTTCCTAGTGGAACGTTGTTGGCAAAAAATAATTCAGACGTTTCTTCGTAATTATAAATATCTTTTTCCATGCGATCATAGGAACGTATAGGTTCATCCTTCACAAGAGAGGCAAAGTATCCCACTCCTACGCCAAGTGCTAGAGAAGCCATTAATAAACTGAATATAAAGAAAATTAGAAATAATTTCCAAATGACTCCATAAGTAATACGAAAATAACTTTTTGTTTTATCGTTTCTCAATGTACTGAACATTGGTTTTAGGCGATCCATTATCGCTTTTAACCTTTCATTCATATATCATTCCTCCTAAAAAGTCACATTCATTATAGCACATACGAGAAAAATGGGCTTTTTCTTTTTTCGACACTTTTTTTATGCAAGGAATACAATTCTTCGATGTTTTCATTAATGAAAAAATAAATTTTTTCATGGTAGGAGCTATTTTCTAATGATTGACTTCTTTCATAAACTATGGTAAAAATTTATGTAACTTCATACAGATAAAGCGATGAGAGGAATTAGTAGTGAATTCTATCCCTGTCTCAGAGAGCCGACGGTTGCTGCGAGTCGGTACAAATAGAATGAACGAATTACATCCTTGAGCATTTACTGTGAAATGTTTAGTAGCAGTAAACGGATGAAAACCGTTATTAAAATTAAGGTGGAGACAATGAGTGTCTCAAGTTGGGTGGTACCGCGATGAATAATCGTCCCTTCGAAATGATTCGAAGGGATTTTTTATTTGAAATCGTTAGAATGGAGGAAAAGTATCATGAAGCTTTTAGAGGATTTACATTTTAGAGGTTTAGTAAATCAAGTTACGGATGAAGAAGGATTAGAAAAACTGCTAGAGGATGGACAAGTAAAATTATATTGCGGATTTGATCCAACAGCTGATAGTTTGCATATTGGACATTTGCTTCCTATATTGACTTTAAGAAGATTTCAACAAGCAGGGCACCAACCAGTCGCTCTTGTTGGTGGAGGGACTGGACTGATAGGAGACCCTAGTGGAAAAAAAGCAGAAAGAACGCTGAACTCATCCGAAATCGTAGCAGAATGGAGTAATCGTATTAAAGATCAATTATCTCGTTTCCTAGACTTCAATAGTAGCAATAATCCAGCAAAAATAGTAAACAACTATGATTGGATTGGATCTATGGACTTAATTACCTTTTTACGAGATGTCGGAAAAAACTTTGGCCTAAATTATATGCTTGCAAAAGATACCGTTCAATCAAGAATTGAAACAGGGATATCCTTTACGGAATTTAGTTATATGATCCTTCAATCATTAGACTTTTTAAAGTTATATGAAAATGAAGGAGTAAGACTTCAAATTGGCGGTAGCGACCAATGGGGAAATATTACTGCAGGACTTGAATTAATTAGAAAAACAAAAGAAGATGCAAAAGCATATGGATTAACCGTTCCATTAGTAACAAAAGCGGATGGAACAAAGTTTGGTAAAACAGAAGGTGGAGCTGTTTGGATAGACCCTGAAAAAACAACTCCATATGAGTTCTATCAATTCTGGATTAATACGGATGATCGTGATGTTGTAAAATATTTAAAATATTTCACGTTCCTATCCCATGAAGAAATTTTAGAATTAGAAAAAAGAACAGAAGTAGAACCTGAAAAACGTGCAGCACAAAAAGCACTGGCCGAAGAAATGACAAGATTAGTACACGGAGAAGAAGCCCTAAAACAAGCAATCAATATTTCGGAAGCGTTGTTTAGCGGAGATATAAAAAGTTTATCCGTAGAAGAAATTCAGCAAGGATTTAAAGATGTTCCTTCATTTGAGGCTACGCAAGACAGTCATAACATTGTCGAATTACTTGTTCAAGCTAAAATTTCTTTATCTAAGCGCCAAGCACGTGAAGATGTCCAAAATGGAGCCATTTACATTAATGGCGAAAGAATCACTGATCTTGAATATGTAATAAATGAAAAAGATCGCATAGGTGGTCAGTTTACGATTATCCGCCGAGGAAAGAAAAAATATTTCTTAGTAAAATATAAAAATTAGTAATTTTTTTACCCCAAAAGTTTTGGGGTAATTTTTTTTAAGAAATAGCGGGAGATGAGGGAGCAATTGTTATAGATAGTAATATAATACTTGAAAAGAATTATGACGAATCAGATGAAGATTATAAATCTCGAATCGAGAAAGATGGTAAGTTAGAAAAGTTAATTACCGAGATTACAACGCCGCTTCCTGAACCTGAGATAGAATTAGAACTAGAGGAACTAGAAGAGGAATCAGGTGAGAATATTGATGAATTGGAAATGATTGAAGAATTAGAAGAGGAATTAATCGAGATTGATTTCGAATTCATTGATGATGGAGAAACAGATAATGAAATAGATGATTCAGAGGAAATAGTTTTGACGAACTTATCATTCGAAGAGGAACCAGAATTCGATGTTGAGCATTCTAAGAACATAGATGAAGATGAATCGGCAAGTTATGATCAATCAAGCGAATATGGTAAGTTTGACAAACAAGAAAAAAACAAACAGACATATTTATTGCTGTTGATAGAGAATTGAGAGTAACCAAGGCAACTGATAAGAAAGTTGTTGAAGGACAACTAGAGTTATTTTAGTTTTAATATAAAATATGTTTTTAAACAGAAAAACCTCTTGTGATAAATCACGAGAGGTTTTTCAATTTCTAAAATGTTTAAATGAATAGTTCAATAGCCGCCATCTTTAAAACATTTTATAATTTATTTTATGATTAATTCATAATAATAGTTTTCACCATTAATTATAAAATGCATATAAAGCCTCTCTCCATACTCGTCAAGAAATTCTCGGGCTGTTTCCCCTAGTTTATTTGGATTTAGAACCAGAACCCCAAAAGAACTGTTCATTTTTTGACCAGGTTTTAAAGTCACATCATACGCTTCGAAAGTTTCCCGAGCTAAAAAATATGACTTTAATTGTTCTGGAACATACCCAATATACTTCAATGATAATTCATTGTCAGTAATATTCTCAATTGTGAATCTAAAAGAGAGACGGTATTCTAATTCATCTATTTTACTTAATTCATAATTATCTACATTACTAATAGATATATAATCTAAAAGCGGATTATGATCTTTTGAGATCTTCTTTATAGATTTGTATACTTCTTCATAAGATATTTCTGAATCGCCATTAGCACTACTACATCCTAATAATGTTAATATTAAAAATGAAATAGCAAACTTCTTTATCATTGCTATCACCAATTATGAGTGTAGCTTTCAACGTAAAGCCCATTATTATTAAACGCATTTCTGAATAATGTACCTAATTGACTTTTGTTATTATAGTTTTTAGCGCGCGAAATTTTTTGTGGACGTTCTTTATCTCTTGAGAAGTCATAGAAGACATATTTTACGCCTTTATTATGAATTAGAAATTTATGGGTACATGTTGCTTGATGATCATCTGTGCTGTTTTTAATTTCAACTTGTACATCGTTGTCCATGTTAAAATACCTCCTTACGCTTTTTTTGGTAGAGTGACCCAACCACTGAATCTAATATTATTAAATCACAATTTTGTAAAAAATACAGTGACATTTAAGAATTTTCTAAAAAATTAATCTTTAGTTATAAAAGTGCAATAAAAGGTAGTTTGAGATAGGAAATATAAAAACATAAATAAGTATTAAACTCAAATGTAGTTATAACCGCTACAGGTTCCCGAACCTGCAACGCGACGAAAGCGTTCGGGACTTGCGCGACTTGCTACGGATGGAAACAGGCTCGACCATCATAACGACTATCCAAAAGTTCCAGGACTACGTCGAGAACGTTGTTTACCTACTCTTAAATGACGCAGAAAACATATTTGTCCTCATTGACGAGTCGCAACGAACTAATTACGGGAAAATGACACAATAAACATGAGGTTATAGTTGTCAAACGATGTATATATGGTATTCATCAGGACACCGATTGACAAGCAAGACCGCAACACTGTCAAAACGTTAGGGACATACATTAACTATACTCTATTAGGCAGGTCGTCGACGAAGATGAGACAGTCCCAATCTATTATGAGAATGGCCTGCCAAAATTACGGGTTGAGGGTGAGTCGCTGGATGCAATTTTCGACTGCGTCTTTCAAAGAATATTTGAAAGAGGAACAGGATCGATCGGATTAAGAAGAAATACGCGACAGAGGAGGCTATTTATCGGGTCGTTGCAACGCATCGTCCGGATTTGTCTCGACATCAAGGGAAAATTGAGGATATGAATGGAGCCTGCGAAAATGGTGCTGGCGGATTTTATGGAATAACAACTCTTCTCATATTGTCCTTATTCTATCCTCTTCTTTAGGTTATAACTTGACTTTACCCTAAAAATATAAGAACATATATTCTTAAATAGAACGTATGTTCTTAAATAGAGACCTTGTGTCGATGCTGTTTGATATTTCTTGTCTGCCAAAAAATAAAATTTTATGTATCGATATGAAGAGTTTCTACGCCAGCTGTGAATGCGTCGATCATGGACTGAATCCTCTAGAAGATTATGTCGTCGTTGTCTCTGATAAAAATCGAAGTGGGAGTGTAGTTCTAGCTGCGTCTCCGAAAATGAAACAGGATTACGGAATCAGGACAGGGAGCCGTCTATATGAAGTGCCTTGCCGTCACCATATCCATATTTTTAATGCACGTATGAAGCGATATTTAGAAATCAGTGTGCAAATCACACAACTGTTTTCTACCTTTGTCCCTTTTGAAGCGATTCTCACATTCAGCGTTGATGAGAGCTGCATAACTCTAGACGGTACGGAAAAACTACATGGATCTCCCGTGGAAGCAGCCCAAAAAATACGAAGCGTGATCTGGAATCAATTCGGCCTACCATCTTGCATTGGCATCGGCCCGAACCGTTTCATCAGCAAAGTCGTACTGGATGTATACGCCAAAAAGCAAGGTATCGCGGAATGTACCTATGAAGAAGTACCGAAAAAGTTATGGCCAGTTCCATTGCGGGAAATCTGGGGCATTGGCAGCCGAATGGAGAAACATTTGAACAATATGGGAATGTATACGCTTGGAGACGTAGCAAACAGTTCTTTGGAATCACTAGATAAATAATAATTAATTCAGCTTTCAGATTCTTGGCATTAAATAGTGCTAAGGATCATTTTTTTTCTTAGACAGAATAAATAACACCAACATTAAATTTAGGTTATAATAGACCAGAATTTTATTTAAGTTGGTGATTATTTATGCGTACCAAAAATAGATTAAATCCAATCGAATCAAAATACTTTAGACC
>NZ_JBYLHW010000085.1:0-9593 GCF_057747715.1 Bacillus sp. JST-5
CTTCCTTCAGATTCCGCGTCACCACGGACACCCTTGCGTTAAGCTAACTGCTACTTCTGCCTTCGCAGCTCGGGACTTTCACCCTATAGATTACACCCATGCCGGGCGCACCTGCAAGGGGATGTCTCATGTTTTGAGACATCCCCTTCTTACAATTAGTCAAGAGTTTTTAGTAAAACTATTTGTTTCAGTGGATTTATTTAGGGGGCTGTCCAGAAATCCACTGAAAACGAAACATCATAAGCATTGATATATCAACGTTTCTAAAACATTAAAGGGGCGTCTATAAGCCGGAAAATCGACTTATTAGAAGCCTCTAACTAAATAAATTTACGCATGCCAAATAGACCCAACGATTCTTGCTTTTTTTCGCCAGGTCAAATATGTTATACTTTTCCTACACAATTACGAAGTTGCTGATGCGATTTCGTAATTGTAGGCGATTATGTAATATTTCCCCTTCATAAACATAAATCTGAGCAGAATTATAAATAACCATATAGCTCTTTCCCATACTAAAATCAAAGGCAATGACACTTTGCTAAAACCTTCCTCCATTATTTGTAGTGCCTTCATAAAACCTTAATGATTCCCTTTTCTTATCCACGATCTCATGGATCCAACATATTAAATCTGATTCTTATAAGATCCATGAAGTAGGCCAGTTTTTTTTATTGCGAACTCATAGTTCTGGGGCTGTCACGACCTTTTCTCCACTTCTACTAAAAAAATAGCAGCGCAGACCTTGACCGTGGTCTGTGCTGCTAATCTTAATATGTTTTTATTTACATGAAATGAAGTTAAGGATTTCTTCTTTTGTCGGTAAGGATGAAATTGCACCTTTTCCTGTTGTTGTGATCGCACCGCTTGCATTGGCAAAGGTGAGGATTTCTTGATGGTGCTCATTTAATACATCTATTAAGTTATCATGGTTTACTCCTTTTTCGAGTAGTTTATATAAAAAGCCACCGATAAAGGCATCTCCTGCACCTGTAGTATCCTGAACCTCAACTTTGAAACCAGTTGATTCATATTTGGCATTCTTCGTGTAAAGGTCGGCTCCATTAGCTCCTTTTGTGTAAATAACGGCTTTTACATCACCTGTGAATAAGTTTTCAATCGCCTCTTTTTCATTAGTGAATCCTGTGATAAACGCTAATTCTTCATCGGAAATTTTGATGATATGTGCTTTCGGAATAAATTCTAAAATCGTTTGTCGACATTTCTCTGCACTGTTCCATAGTGGAAGGCGAACGTTGGGATCAAAGCTAATGATTCCCCCATTTTCTTTAACAAGTCGAATTGCTTTTTCATGGGCTTTTTTCATTGGGCTTTCGACTAGATCGACGGAGCAAAAATGTAGAATATCTCCTTTAGCAAACCAACTTTCTTCAATTTCATCTTCTGAAAGCAAAAGATCTGCAGAAGGATTGCGATAGAAGGAAAAATCACGTTCACCATCTTCGCGCAGTGAAACAAATGCTAATCCTGTATTCGCTTCCTTTGTTCGCTTTATTTTATCTGTTTTCACACCGATTTTTTGTAACTCTTCAATTAAAAAGTCACTAAAGGCATCCATTCCAAGCTTTGTGATCATTGCAGATTCTGCCCCAAATCTCGCAACAGCTGCTGCAACGTTTGCTGGGGCTCCCCCAGGTGCACGTTTAAAAGACTGAACATCCTTTAATGCTTTGCCTTTTTGCATTGGAATAAAATCAATTAACACTTCACCAATTGAAAATAAGCGTCCCATTGTCTACACCTCCCTTTTAATTCATAGTGGATAAGTTATATTTCGTTGTGTCTAATGTAACTTTTCCGTTTCGTGCAAAGAAGCGAATATCTGTGCTTTCAGGTCTTGGAAAAATTCGGCTCGTAAATACTTCATCGCCGTCATTGATAAAAATTTCGACAGAAGACTTATCAACAAACAGATGAAGCTTTAACGTATCCCCTTCAACGCTGCACTTTCTCGTTGTTCCATATTCTTTAGCTGGAACCTCCCCTGAATGGGTACGGTCTAAGGTCACTTTTTGTTCCTTTCTGTTATAGGAGATGACCGTTTTTTCATCATTACATGACCGGAATTCAATCCCGACTTCATCTGCTTCCATGTTCGTAAATTCACAAATAAGTTCATACGTCGTCCCATTGAATCCTTCATACATTTTTTTCTCATCATCGAGAATATCTTTCACATTTACCGAATCTTGTCGCAATGCTTCTAGTTCTTTTACAGGACACTGAATAAGCTTTCCATTTTGAACGGTCAACTCCCTCGGTAATGTTAAACAATGAGCCCACCCATCCTTATCAGTTGGATACTCGATTTCGGGAAGACCCATCCACCCGACTAAAAGGCGACGTCCCTTATGGTCAATTGTCGTTTGTGGTGCATAAAAGTCAAATCCACGGTCTAACTCAACAAACTCACCGTGTTCAAAAACTTTTGTCTTTAAATCTAGTGTGTTCCCTAAAAGATAACCAGATTGATAGATATTTTGAAATTGATCTCCCTTTGGCTCTAACCCTTGTGGTGAGAAAATCAGCACACCTTTTCCATCTAGTTCAAAATAATCGGGACATTCCCACATAAATCCAAATTCCTTTAAGTTTGTTTGAACCTCACCTTCAAATGTCCAATTTTTTAAATCAGGTGATGAATAAAGAACAATACAACCTGTTTTGTTTTCCCTCTGTGCCCCGATAACAGCATAAAATGTGCCATTTTCCTTCCAAACTTTCGGATCGCGATAATGATCGGTATAACCTTTTGGAACTTCTTTAATAACCGGCTCTTGTAATTTTTCAATACGACCATTTTCATTCATTACCGCTAAGCATTGATATGGATGACGAACCCAATTTTCGTCTCTTGTATTTCCTGTATACATTAAATGGAGCTTACCGTCATGACAAATAGCACTACCTGAATAAACTCCGTGAGAATCAAAATAATCGTTCGGCTTAATACCAATTCCGACATTTTGCCAATTGACAAGATCTTTTGATTTTGTGTGATACCAATATTTTAATCCATGAACAGGACCTAGCGGAAACCATTGATAAAACAAGTGATATTCTCCGTTAAAATAAGAAAAACCATTTGGATCATTTAAAAGTCCCGTTACTGGTTGAATATGAAATTTCTGACGCCAAATGCTTTTGTTGACTTTTTCTTCTAATGCATTCAATTCTTCTTTTGTCGCTTCTTCGATTCGGCGATACCGTTGTTTTCTCGTCCATTCCATCTTTAAACCTCAACTCCTTCACGATGTAAACACAGAGCCTGACCTCTTTTTAAGGATCAGACCCCAATATTTAATTTATTAAGATGCTTTTTCTGCTGCTTGTTCTTTTTTCGCTGCACGTTTCGCTAAAATCATGGTTGTTACGAATGCAACGATGAATGAAATAACCATTCCAATTACGTATGGAGCTATGGAATCTGGACGAATTGAAATAATACCTGGTAAACCGGCTGCTCCAAGCGCAACAGCTTTTACTTTAAAGATCGTAATAAATGCGGCTGATACAGCTGCACCTGTAATAGCACCAATAAATGGATAACGAAGCTTCAAGTTAACACCAAACATAGAAGGCTCTGTAATTCCTAAAAGAGCCGAAATACCAGCTGCGGATGCAATACCTTTAATTTTCTTATCATTAATAATCATAAAAACAGCTAATGTTGCTGCACCTTGAGCTACGTTTGACATAGCCGCAACAGGGAAAATAAACGAACCACCTGTTTTAGCAAATTCTGCTAACAATTGTGTTTCAACTGCAATAAAGCTATGATGCATACCTGTAATAACGATTGGGGCATAAACTAAACCGAATAACGCACCACCAATGAGTCCCGTAGTATCATATAACCAAACAAGTCCGTCTGTTAATAAGTTACCTGCAGAACGAGTAATCGGTCCTACTGCTGTAAACGTTAAAATGCCTGTAATAAAAATCGTTAATAATGGCGTTAATAAGTTATCAAGTGCAGACGGAATATATTTGCGTAAGAATTGTTCTGTTTTCGCTAAAATAAAGGATGCTGCTAATACAGGTAATACGGTCCCTTGATAACCGACTTTTTCAATTTCAAATCCGAAAATACTCCAAACTGGAATTTCACCGTTCGCTAAGGCGCCACCATATCCCCAACCATTTAATAAATCAGGGTGAACCATTAACATACCTAAAGTAGCTCCTAAGTACGGGTTACCACCAAAGCGCTGTGTAGCGGAGAAACCAATTAAAATTGGTAAAAAGACAAATGCCGCATTGGCAAATGTATTAATAAGTGCTGCTAAGTCCGCTATTTCTGGATAAGCATCAATGAGGGACCTACCTTCAATAAATAGATCCTTTGCCGTTAATACGTTATTAATCCCCATTAAAAGACCGCCAGCAACAATGGCAGGAATAATCGGAACGAAAATATCAGAAAGTAGCTTCACTAAACGTTGAATTGGATTTAATTTTTTCGCTCCAGCATCTTTCACATCTTTTGTAGACATTTCTTGAAGTCCAGTTAATTTGGTCAATTCTTGATAAACTTTGTTAACTGTACCTGACCCTAAAATAATTTGGAACTGTCCACCCGTTGAAAAAGTTCCTTTTACATCGTCCATTTTGTCAAGCGCTTCTTGATTTATTTTACTTTCATCATTTAAAACTAGACGTAAACGTGTCGCACAGTGAGCTGCAGCAGAAATATTATCTTTTCCACCAAGAGCTTCTAAAATTTCTTTTGCGATTTGATCGTATTTCATAGCTTCCTCCCCCATTTATTCAGTGGAAACGGTTCCATTTTTCGCGATTTAGGAACCGGTTCCTAACTTTATGAAATGGAACCGGTTCCAGTCTGATTATAAGTCATTAGGAATGATGCTGTCAACGCTTTCTCGTTCAATAATTTCATATTTTGATAATGTTCTTTTTGGAACTGACTCCTCATTGACAAGCTTTACAATGTTTTGCGCTGCCATCTTTCCAGCCTCTTTAAAAAACAGTTTTACTGTTGTTAGCCCTGGGTGAATAATTTCCGTCACATCATATCCTCCAAAACCCGTAATAGAAACATCCTTTGGAATGCTTAATCCTTTTAATTGTGCTGCCCTTAAAGCACCAAGAGCAATATTATCCGTTGCACACACAATGCAAGTTGGCTGAAATCCTTCTAGCATTTCTGTTACCCTTTGTTGAGCAGCAAACATATTAAAACCTGTTTCAAAATAACGAACCTCACATCCTTCCGCTTCTGCTATTGCCCTTTTAAATCCTTCCTTTCTTCTTACTCCAACTGCTACATCCTTTTCGGTAACACCTAAGTAAGCAATTTTTCGATGCCCTTTCTCTAATACATATTTTCCAATTGCATAGCCTGCTTCCAAATCATTATGAATCAGACTATGTACATCAGGATGTTCTTGACCAACAAGAAGAATCGGGATGTTCACCTTTTCAAATGCCTCTAAATGTACTTGTGTAATTTGAGTAGCAAGTAAAATAATTCCCGCAACTTTTTGACTAGCCAGGCTATAAATCGTTTCAATTTCACGTTCAATTTGCTGATTCGTATTGGATATTAATAATTGAAAATTCAACTCTTTTAATTTTTCATCAATCCCAATTAAAGTATGCGATGCTGCATAGGAATCTAATCGCGGAACAATCGTTCCAATAAAATATGTTTTCTTAGCCTTTAAACTTTGTGCAAAAGGATTAGGTGTATATCCTGTTTCTTTAATGGCAAGTTCAATTTTTCTTTTTGTTGCTTCACTAACAGATCCACCATTTAAGTAGCGAGATACAGTGCTTTTGGAAACTCCCGAAATTTTTGCTATATCTGCAATAGTTTTATTCATTCCTAGTCCACCTCAAAAATGAGTTCTCTTTTTTTCTCATTCAAATTGACTATCCTTCCAAATGGTCAAAACAAATTAAGTCCTGGGTTTGTTCCCAAGTTTTAAACCCAGGTCTTTAGTATTTTCAGCTTACCTACATACACAAAAACAGACTATTTACTTAATAATTTATTTTATTTCAAAAATTATTCCAATAGTCTGATTTTTAGAAGGAGCACGATTTTCGAAAATCGTTAAAAGAACTCATATAATCCGTTGGCAAAATAATTATAGTCTTCTTCATCAATGATTTTTTGGCCGTAGCCTTCAAAAAAGATTTGTTTATCTCTTCCGGTTTCAAAGGCATTCAGTTTCGGGGAATCGCAAGGGATACATCATACCTCGGGTCCCCATAAACACCGCCGGCCCAATCGATAATTCCGGTGACAACGGCATTGGAAACTAAAACATTATCGATGGTAAAATCCCCATGTATAAACGTTTGTGTAAATTCTTTCGGCTTATTTTCTTTCAATCTTTCCAGTAACTTTCTCGTCCCATCAACTTCATAATGAGTGAGATTATATTCCGCTTCCGCTAACATTCGATCCAGCCACGGTTCCTTCGTTCGTAATTCTTCGGGACAGGGAGTTGAATGGATTTTAGACAAGATTTCGCCAAGGCGAAAAATAATTTCACAACGTTTTTCTTGGTTCTTTTCAGTAAATAACGCCTGTCTAATGGTTTCTCCCTCGATATAATCTAAAAGAGCCCAACACTCATGATTTTCTTCCACAAATCTCCATACTTTTGGTACTGGAAGATCTGTCGTCCTTAAACTATTTAATATTGATACTTCCTTTTTCAACCACGAATGAAACCTTTCTCCCCCTCGTCCTTTTAAGGGCAAACATTCCCCTGTCACTTTCGATAATGGGCACATTTGATGTATAACCTTGGCGGGGGAAAGATATGGATATGATTCTATTTAAAAATTCTTTATTTGTGTTTGGAATGTCATTTAGATTAATTGGTGACAAACCGATCCTCCTCATAATTTGCATTTAAGATGAAATATTGCACTAGTGTCTCATTAAAATAACACAACATAATTAATGATACAGAATATTTCGTTAGTTAACTTTTCCATACAAAAATCCTTTATAATGGTTTTGGTAGTAAACCTATCCAATTCCAAAATAAAGGACAACACATGGATAAGTTTACACGAAAAACATCATTTGAACAATGGCTTTCACCTATTAACCAGAAATTGTTTGAGGAGCTGGTGAAAACCTATCCATTAAATTACTATACAAAGAAGCTCTACATGGCTCCTTTTATGAAGTTACTCTTATACGCCCAACTCCACGAAACAGAGAGCTTACGGGCATTAAGCGATGCATTATTTTCAGATGAATTACAATGTGCAACTGGATTCGAATCCATTAGTTTCTCACAATTAGGAAGACGTCTGAATCAGGTTCCAACTTGCTTCTTTCAAACGGTTTTTCTAGATTTGGTTGCACAAATTCATCAGAAAACCAATTTTCAAACACGTAGAAAAATGACAACACCACTGAAAATCATTGATTCAAGTACATTGCCACTAAACTTGACGAACCATAAGTGGGCTGAGTTTCGAAAAACAAAATCTGGTGTAAAACTTCACCTTCGGCTTGTTTTTATGGATAAAGGACTTTCCTATCCAGATCAAGCAGTCATTACGAATGCCGTCGAACATGACCGAGGTCAATTGGAGGTATGGATGATAAGGAATGCATGTACGTGTTCGACCGTGGATCATTACCGCTCTGCAGAATTATTTCTTGCAATTGTAGTGTTAACTTTTATGTTTACGCAGTTCAGCGATAAAATAATCTATATTTATCTCCATATATAATAATTTTTTCTATTTTTACTTAAAATTGTAAAAAAACTACTTATCAATGTTCTAAATCCTCCATTAAAGCATCCATTATCATCCACTTATTGGAGACAATTGAAAACAGGATGTAATGCGGATCTTCGTCTAGTATTCTTTCAAGGGTAGAATCACGGAATTTATCACGATACATTAATTGGAAGTATGCTTTTAACATTAAGACTTCGGAAAACAATTGCTCTTCTTCATCATCATCCCAAACTAAAGTATAATCGAGTAGATGTTGAAGGTGCTCGAATTGAAATTGATGGTGGTTTCGAAGGAAAAACTAAATTTGCAATTATAGAAGCAAAAAATGAAACCGTTACCGACTTTAATGTTAGACAGTTGTTTTATCCTTATCGTGTTTGGAAAAATAGAATAAATAAAGATGTTATACCCTTATTTTTTACATATAGCAACGACAAATTTTCATTCTTTATGTATGAATTTGAAGACCCAGAAACCTTTAATTCATTTCGATTAATAAAGCAAAAAGATTACATCATTCCTCGTGATAAAATTACACAAGAAGATGTTGATAGGGTAGCGAGAAATGCTACAAAATTTGTGGAAGAACCAAAAATACCATTCCCACAAGCTGACCGCTTTGAAAGAGTTGTGGACTTATTAAGTACCCTTTATAATGGGGATATTAGCTAAGAAGAAATTGCTGATTTGTACGATTTTGACAGACGACAAAGTGATTATTATGCTAATGCCTGTATTTATTTAGGTTTGGCAGAAGTGGATCGAATTGGTAGTGAAATAGTAATAACACTGAATGATGAAGGTAGAAGGGTTATGGAATTACCATATAGAGAAAAGTATTTAACACTAGCTGAAAAGATACTTGAACACGCTGTTTTTAAGGAAGTTTATGATAAACATGTTGAAATCGAGGTAGAAATGAAAAGAAAAAGTAGGAGTATAGAGTCAAATTAGTTCCAAGTTCTTTTATTGTAGAAAGAATGAAGCAAAATAAATTATATAATATTGGCAGTGAAAGTACATTTAGGAGAAGAGCATCAACTATACGTGGATGGGTTCGTTGGATAAGAAGATTACCATATAGGTAATACAGATATGCTAATTAGTTTAACAATTTTTATAAAAAATTTCGATTCAATCTGAACTTTAAATTCATCAATACCATTATTACTGAATTTAATTTTGGATCAAATCAAATATTCTTCCACTAGATGTTTGAACATGTAATAAACAAGCTATTTTAAATGAATTTTTTAAATATACTTATCTGACTTCCCAAATGTTTAGTTTTTTGCTTAACTATTTATTTTTATTTATAAATTCCCTAAGTTATTCTTTCTTATAATGTTTTGCCCTATGATAAAGGTTAAGTTTTAATTGATTTTCTAGTTAAAACGGGCAAAGCATTTTTATTCGAGGAATTTACTTATGAATAGGATTGTGTGGAAATCTATTTAATTTCAGCTGTTCTATATCTGACAAAATGAGGATTCTAATATTATCAAAATGTGTTGTAAAATTAAACTGGATATCTCGTAAGTAAAGAATTCCAACTATATCAATATTTTGATTTAGATAATCCCCCTTTCTGTCCCTTTGAATTTGTATTTATCCTTTCTACGATGGTTTGTGACCAGTCGATAGAACCACGGATTTCATTAATGCGTAAATGGGACTTGGCAACTGTTGCCGTTTTTAAATTTTTCATTAAAACAGGTAATGACCGGACGAAATCCTTTGTAATCGAGTAGGAGAGGGTGACTAACCCCCGACCTCTCACACCACCGTACGTACCGTTCGGTATACGGCGGTTCAATTAAGTATGACGTAGA
>NZ_JBYLHW010000086.1:0-9570 GCF_057747715.1 Bacillus sp. JST-5
GATTATTGTCAGTACGCTTCGATAACATCCTAAATTTCCCCCGTTAACCAAGAATTCTATCCCTATTATACAAAAAAGCCTGTAGATTTGGCCCCTAAGTTAGGGACTTTGTCTACAAGCTGAAGGCTGATTGTTAAATCAGCCTTCTTTTTATTAAATTGAAGAAATCTTTTTATATAGTTCTCACAAATTAGTTTTGAGAACCTTATTTTATTGACCAAATTCCTTTATCAAAAATTAAATATCCTTTAGAATGATTCCTACGAGCATCTTTAAATTCTTCTTCTAACTCTTCTAGGCTAGCGATATCACCAATAAGCCAAAAAGGAATTTGAATTTTGTTTCTTTTAATCGATGCCTGATTAAAAGAAAAAATAATCCCTTCTTTGAATTCTTTTTCCAATGTTTTTAGTACTTCCACGTCTATTCGTGGAAATGTAGGTTTCTTCCGAAATGGAAACCAAGATTTTGGCACTTTTATTTGTCTAAGTTTGAAAGGTATTAGATTGCTAACCATATTGTAAAAAGACATTAAATCCTTATAAAATGTTTTTACAAACATGCTTTCCTCATCACTTAAATAAACATATTGATTGTTTAATGTTTGATAAAAGGGAATTTTTAAATGTTTTTTCAAATGACCCAAGTAAAGTAATTCGGCTAATTCTTGTCCTTCAACTAAATCTAAATTAGACAGTTCATCAAAATCTATCCAACATAAGGAGCCATTTTTATAGCTGCCGCGATTGATAAACCCTTCCATATTTTCTTCTGTCACATATTGTAATAATGTATGTAAATGAAGTTCTCCTTCATCGGTCGACTGTTTTAGTAAAAGTATGTTTTGTATAGGTTTTGTTACCGATTTATAAAATTCAGGGAATGAGTATCCATAAGATAGTACAAAATGATCGCTATGATTTAAATGGAAATAGAGAACTTCACTGACATCATCTAATTTTGACACAGGCCCCAACCTCCAGAGGTTTATCTAACGATTTAGAAATCCATGTTTTATTCTAGCAAATAATCGGAAAAATATCTCTATACAATTATTTTCCACCTCATTTTACTGTAATGATTATTTTTTCCATTTTCGAAGAAAGAGGTTTATATTCTTCGTTATGTATATTAAAATAGTGAGGTCTTATAATGAAAGGGGGAGGAAAAAATGAAACAACATCTTAACGATGATCAGCTCGTATTATTAGTAATTAAATTTATGAAAGAGCATAAAAAGAAAGAGCTAGATCTACTATTAGACGAACTACATCCTTATGATATTGCCAATATTTATGAAAAATTACCAGAAAAACATAAAACCCGCCTCCTTCTATTGTTAAATAACCATTTATTAGCTGATGTTATTCAAGAATTGAATCATCATAGTCAAATTGATGTTTTAAATAGGCTTGGAGTTGACAAAAAAGGAAAAGTATTAGACTTAATGGATAATGACGATTTGGCATCCATGCTCAAGGAGCTATCTCCAGAAGTCATCAATCACTTACTTTCTGGAATGAAAAAAGAAGAATCCACCATCGTGCAAAATATCATGAATTATCCTGAAGAGTCTGCCGGTCGATTAATGACCAACCGCTTTGTGTGGATTCGTGACACATACACAGTTCGAGAGGCTGTTGATAAATTAAAAAGCTTTGCTGAATTCGCAGAGACGATTAACTATTTGTATGTCATTAATGAAGAAAAAAAATTAGTAGGGGTTGTATCTTATCGCGATTTACTTCTAGCTGATATTAATGAATTAATAAAAAACATTATGTATGAACGAGTGATTTCTGTTTCTGCTTATGCCGATCAAGAAGAAGCAGCCCGATTAATTGAAAGATACGACTTTTTAGCCATTCCTGTAGTGGATGAAAACAATGTGTTGACTGGTATTGTAACCGTCGATGATATTGTTGATGTCATCATTCGTGAAGCGAACGAAGATATCGAAAAATTATCAGCTTCTGGGAAATCTATCGACTTTGAAACAAAAGCACTTGTTGCAGCAGGTCGGAGATTGCCATGGCTAATTTTACTTCTAATTATCGGTGTAATATCCGGAAGTATCATTAGCGTTTTTGAAGAAACTTTAGACAAGGTTGTCGCTTTAGCATTTTTTATGCCAATGATTGCGGGAATGACTGGGAATACAGGTACTCAATCATTAGCTGTTGTTGTGCGGGGACTAGCCTCTAAAGATTTAGATAAAAAAGCCATTATTAAATTGATCCTTAGGGAATTTGGTGTTGGACTAATCATTGGGATTACTTGTGGATTATTAATTTCGGCCATCGCTTACATATGGCAAGGAGGAAATTTTTATTTAGGTTTTGTGGTAGGTGCCTCTTTATTTTTCACATTAATTATTGGAACGTTGGCAGGCACTATTATACCGATTATTTTATATAGATTAAAAATAGATCCTGCCATTGCTTCAGGGCCGCTGATCACAACATTAAATGATATCTTTTCTTTATTTATTTATTTCAGTTTAGCCTCAATTTTTATTTCTTATTTAACTTAACAAAAAGACTACGGGTGTAGTCTTTTTTTTGTGTGATGTTCTTGGAATGGTATTTAGAATTAAAACATATAATTTTATAAATTTATACTCTTTATTGTTTAATTCTTAAAATTTGACGGAACAACTTAACTTCCATATAATATTGATAATATTAAGAAATTTATTTTTATTTTCAAAAAGTTTTTGAATTGATATAAATCTTGTTGTCCATTGATTTCGGAGAGTAGGGGTTTAAAAACTCCTTTATCAATAAACATAAAATTTTATACTTTTGGGAGGTGACTCCTTACTCGTTTTCATAACGAGTTAAGGGAAATTTTTTGGACGACATATTTAATTTGGTGTTTATTGCCATTCTTATTGCTTTAACAGCATTTTTTGTTACATCCGAATTTGCAATTGTTAAGATTCGAAGTTCGAGAATTGATCAATTAATTCAAGAAGGTCGACGTAGTGCAGTTGCAGCAAAAAAAATCATTACCAATTTAGATGAGTATTTATCTGCCTGTCAGCTGGGAATAACTATTACAGCCCTAGGACTAGGTTGGGTTGGAGAATCTACGTTTGAACGAATATTTCTTACCTTTTTTTCAGATATTGATCTTCCTTCTTCTGTATCTAATTTGCTTTCTTTTGGAATTGCATTTGCAATCATAACATTTCTCCATGTCGTTGTAGGAGAGCTGGCTCCTAAAACGATTGCCATTCAAAAGGCTGAAGCTATTGCTTTATCTTTTGCGAGACCACTTATTTGGTTTTACAAATTGATGT
Organism: Bacillus sp. JST-5; assembly: GCF_057747715.1. Classification (NCBI taxonomy): domain Bacteria; kingdom Bacillati; phylum Bacillota; class Bacilli; order Caryophanales; family Bacillaceae; genus Bacillus; species Bacillus sp. JST-5. The sequence continues at coordinate 3,305 of NZ_JBYLHW010000086.1, forward strand.
ATCCGTTTATTTGGACATTAAATGGATCTGCCCAGCTCATAACACGCATGTTTGGGTTAAAACCAGCTAAAGAAAGCGACATTGCTCACTCTGAAGAAGAACTTCGAATCATTTTATCAGAAAGCTATAAAAGTGGTGAGATTAACCAGTCTGAATATAAGTATGTGAATAAAATCTTTGATTTTGACGATAAAATTGCTAAAGAAATCATGGTTCCAAGAACGGAAATTGTAACATTGTCAAAAGATGATTCACTTGAAAACGTTTTAAATGTAATTAAAGATGAGAAATATACAAGATATCCAATTATTGATGGAGATAAAGACCATATAATTGGTCTTATTAATATAAAAGAAGTTCTAACTGGGATTGTTTCCAGTAATCATAATGATCCTATTACACTCGAACACTTTATTCGCCCAATTATCCGAGTGATTGATACGATTCCCGTTCGCGAACTATTAGTGAAAATGCAAAAAGAAAGAATCCATATGGCAGTCCTTATGGATGAATACGGTGGAACAAGTGGGTTAGTTACAGTTGAAGATATTATTGAAGAGATCGTTGGTGATATTCAAGACGAGTTTGACCACGATGAAGTTCCTTTAATACAAAAAATTAATGATGAACATTATATCATTGACTCTAAAGTTCTTCTTGAAGAAATTAATGAATTATTGGGAATTAATATTGTTGATCAAGATATTGATACAGTAGGTGGATGGATTTTAACAGAAAACTTTGAAGCAAAAGAAGGAGATTCTGTTTTCTTCCATGACTATGAATTTAAAATTATTGAAATGGAAGATCACCATATAAAATATATTGAAGTAACAAAAATGAATCCATCGAAAGAAAAAGCTCGAGTTCCGTATTCCCCTGGGACAGAAGCTATACTATAAAAAAATTATTACGCACATCAAGAAATTGGTGTGCTATATTTTTTCTAAAGTTCTCCAATTATTCATTTCCACCTATTTTTCATTGTAACTATTCACATTCTCTGCTAACATTTTTTTAGAAAAGAAAAACTAATTTAATTTGATTAAGGTGAATGAAATGAACACTAAGAAAAAGGTAGGAGAACGTTTCGATTGGGCATTAGCCTTTATCATATTTTTATTCTTTATTGTTAGTTGTATATCAATTTCAAGTGCTCAAACTTCAGGCCAATACGGAACTAATTTTGTTGTGATGCAGATAGCTTGGTATGTAGTTGGAGCAATCATCATTGGTATGTCATTATTTTTTGACCCGGATCAATATAGGAAACTTGCTTGGTATTTATATGGCTTTGGTATTCTCTTGCTCATCATATTAATATTTGCACCTGAAAGTATTGCTGAGCCACGTAATGGTGCAAAATCATGGTTTACTTTGCCAGGGGTCGGGAGCATTCAACCTTCTGAATTTATGAAGACCTTTATGATACTTGCGATGAGTCGATTAATCGTCGACCATCATCAAAAGTATATTTATAAAACGATAAAAACAGATTTGCTCCTATTATTTAAATTACTAGGTGTTTCTTTTGTACCATTATTTTTAATCATGCAACAACCTGACCTTGGAACAGGTTTAGTGCTTATAGCCATTACACTCGGGTTAATATTTGTATCTGGGATTACATGGAAGATTATTTTACCTTCCTTCACATTCTTTGGAATTTTAGCAGGAGTTATTTTATCTATAGCTATATGGAAACCTGATATTATTGATAAATTTGTTGATGATTATCAATTTGGCCGAATTTATTCATGGCTCGATCCTTATAGTTATCAATCAAAAGAAGGCTTCCATTTAATTAAATCTCTTCAAGCTATCGGATCTGGAGAGATAACCGGAAAGGGATATAATGCTTGGGAAGTAGATGTTCCTGAACGTCATACTGATTTTATATTTAGTGTAATAGGTGAGGAATTTGGTTTCATAGGTTCAAGTATTGTTATCAGTTTATACTTCCTTCTCATCTATCATTTAATTAAAATTGCTTTAGATACGAAATCACAGTTTAATGCATATCTCTGTGCAGGAATTATTAGTATGACAACCTTTCACGTATTCCAAAATATCGGAATGACTGTTGGACTACTCCCAATCACAGGGATCCCTCTTCCATTAATAAGTTATGGAGGAAGTTCTTTGATGGGAAATATGTTAGCACTTGGGATCATATTTAGTATTCGGTTCTATCATCGAAACTACATGTTTTCAACAAATAACGATTAATCCTTATTAAAATTAGCATAAATTGTTATAATAAATAAAAATTTATATTATTAAAGTCGATGAAAAAGAGAGTATTCCTATAGTAAGTTTCAAAGCGAGTTGGGGATGGTGGGAGCCCAATAAACTTCATAGGAAGAAGCGCACTTTTGAGACGTAGGCTTGAAATGATAGTAGAGCTTACCGGTTATGCCCCGTTAAGGCAAAGAGTGAACGATTATTCGTTAACTAGAGTGGTACCACGGGTAAAGACTCGTCTCTAATGGAGACGAGTCTATTTTTATATAAAAAAGGAGGGTATTAATGATGATGAATGAAAAACAAATCTTAGCTAGCTTAATATTTGAACATATTCATTCACCAGAGTTATCTGAAGAATATTTGTACAAAATCATTGAAATCCCCAAAAATCCAACTTTAGGAGATTTAGCTTTTCCATGCTTTACTTTAGCCAAAACATTCAAAAAAGCACCGCATGAAATCGCCCAAAATCTTGGAGAAAAGTTAAAGCATCCGATAATTGAAAGAGTTGACGTCGTTGGCCCATATATAAACTTCCATTTAAATCGTTCGATTATTGGAAAAGAGATCGTGTGTAAGATATTGGAGGAAAAAGACAATTATGGATCTCAATCCTTCGGAAACGATAAAACCATTGTTGTAGATTTTTCATCACCAAATATTGCTAAACCATTTTCAATGGGTCATTTACGTTCTACTGTAATTGGGAATGCTCTTGCCAATATTGCCAATAAGTGTGGTTTTCAAACCGTTCGCATCAACCATCTTGGCGATTGGGGAACTCAATTCGGTAAATTAATCACCGCCTATAAATTATGGGGAAATGAGGAAAAAGTAAAAGAAAACCCAATTTCTGAACTATTTATTTTGTACAAAAAATTTCATGAAGAAGCAGAAAAAAACCCTTCACTCGAAGAAGAGGGACGTAAGGCATTCAAAAGATTAGAAGACGGAAATGATGAAGAATTAAAACTATGGGAATGGTTTAAAAATGTTTCTCTTTTAGAATTCAAAAACATTTATGAATTACTAGGTATATCATTCGATTTTTATACTGGAGAAGCTTTTTACAATGATAAGATGGAGCGTGTCATTGAATTATTAAAAGAAAAACATTTGTTAGAGCATTCAGAAGGAGCTGATGTAGTTCCATTAACAGAATTCGATTTACCACCTTGCTTAATTCGTAAATCTGATGGTGCTTCTTTATATGCAACTAGGGATTTGGCAGCTGCCATTTATCGTCATGAAACTTATCATTTCAAAAAAGCACTTTATGTCGTTGGACACGAGCAGAGCATACACTTCCAGCAAGTTTTTAATGTATTGAAAAAACTAGGATTTCAATGGGCAGAGGGAATGACACACGTTCCATTTGGACTGTATTTACAAAACGGGAAAAAAATGTCCACACGTAAAGGAAGAGTTGTTTTACTGGAAGAAGTCCTTAATGAAGTCATTAAACTAGCGTTACAAAATATACAAGAAAAAAATCCGACGTTGCCTAATAAAGAAGAAGTTGCAAAACAAATTGGGGTTGGAGCCATCATTTTCCACGACTTGAAAAATCATCGAATGAATAATATCGAGTTTTCTCTAGAAGAAATGTTAACTTTTGAGGGAGAAACTGGACCATATATTCAATATACATACGCTAGAGCGTGTTCGCTTCTAAGAAAGGGAAAATACGATTCACCAAGTTATAAATCATTAACGGATCATGATAGTTGGGAACTGATAAAACAATTAAAATATTTCCCAAGTAAAATCGGTGAAGCTTTTCATGGAAACGATCCTTCAATCATTGCAAAATATATAGTCGATGTTGCGCAAGCTTTTAATAAATATTATGGAAAGGTAAGAATTCTTGAGTCCAATGAAGAACTAGAATCAAGACTAGCATTGGTTCAATCTGTAACAATTGTATTAAAAGAAGGTTTACGTCTATTAGGAATTCAGGCACCTGATCAAATGTAATAAAGATTAAAATGAAACTGCACCTTTAATTTTCGGTTTTAAAGGTGCAGTTTTATTTTTCATTTACCAATCAATTTCAATCACTAATGTTGACCAAGTATTCCCTTTTCCATTGCAAATTTTTCACACTTAAAGAAGAGAAATATACCAATAATAAAGTAAATGACTGAAGTGGCTACTAATATGGTATAGTCAACAACCGTGAAATCTACTAATGAGACACCTTTAATCATCACCTCACGAATCATATCGACACCTTTTACAATCGGAGCTAACGCTAACCAAGGAGCAATAGACAATGGTACAAATGTTAGTCCCATAAATAAAAATTGTGAAATTTGGAGAAATGATTGAATTTGTTTAAATATGACAGACATTCCAGCAATCATAAAACTTACTCCAAACATACTAATCAAAGTAAAGAGTAAAATTGGGAATATTGATAAGACATCAATATTTAGCCAAGTTCCAGCTGTTAACATCGATATAAATAACATCGCACTAATAGTAATTAATTCTATAATTGTAGTTGCTACAATTCTTGATAAAAATATACGATATGCTCCTAGAGGAGACATATATAATTGTTCGAGCGTACCAAGAACTACTTCATTACTGACCATCCAGCCAATCCCTGACATTGTTGCCATTGCTAAATACCAAAAAATATAATTAACAATGACATACTGAATATTCATCTCCGCACTACTAGGATCACCTACTATTTGAATTCCTAAAAACATTCCTAAAAAAATAAAGTAAAAAGTTAATATCATACTGATCGTATTAGGCAAGTATCTTTTTAATAAAATTACTTCTCTCCTAAAGTTACTTTTAAAGAGATTCCACCATTTCAAAACGTTCCCCCCCTTTCACTATTTTCATAAATACTTCTTCAAAATCAACCGTTGTACGATCAATTTTTTCGATAAGTACTTGATTCGCTTTTAATAGATCAATAATTTCGTATAAATCTTCACCCTTAAGAATATTGACATCTAATATAGTTTTTCCGTTATTTTCATTACGTATGTTGACAACATATCTTCTAGATAAATAGTTGATACTTTCACTTGATAAATGGCCGTTTAAAGTAAAAGAATATGCTTTGCTTTCAAATAATTGCAATAAATTATGAACACGATCATCCGCAACAATTTGACCGTGATTAACTATTATGACACGATCGCAAACTTCTTGAACAACCGGCATATCATGGGTACTTATAATAATGGTTTTTTCCTCCTGAACAGCAATGGATTTCAATAATTTACGAATTTCATAGCTAGTTTCAATATCTAACCCTAACGTAGGCTCATCAAGATAAATAACATCGGTATTCGATAGTAATGCAACAGCAATAGATGTTTTTTGCTGCATTCCTCTTGATAATGTATTAACCATTTCATTTTCTTTTTCTTTTAAGTTTAATCGCTCAAGTAATTCATTAATTTTGTTGGAGACTTCATTTCTAGAAAAGCCGCGATTGCCTGCAAAGTATTCTAAATTTTCTCTAACGGTTAATCTCCAATAAAGATTTCGGTTCCCCTCTAATACGACACTAATATGTTCTAACGCTTTTAATCTTTGATTTTTCATATCGTATCCATTCACGAAGCACGATCCGCTATCTGGAATCAATAAACCGCACATCATTTTAATTAAAGTCGTTTTTCCCGCTCCATTTGGGCCTAGTAAACCGACGACTTCACCTTTTTTTACTTGAAAAGAGATACCTTTAACAGCTTCAATCTTTTCTTTCGTTTTTCTTTTTTTGTATGATTTCTTTAAGTCCTTTACCTCTACAGCAAATGTCATTCTTTCACCTCTTTAGGAAAATTTAACCCTATTATATAAAAATTCATATTTTTCAGAACCGTCCTAGAGACTGATTATTTCTCCATTTATAGATGCAAATTTCTTAGAATTACTGGGATTAAATTTCAATAAAAAAAGAGGTCATACTGCACATAACCCTGTCAAGTAGACAATGAAAAAAAGAGTATATTAAGCTGCGGTCTTTTCTCGATATTCAATCGGGG